>RPPU01000056.1 GCA_003819975.1 Desulfobacteraceae bacterium | reverse complement strand
TGGAATTTTATATGATTTCTCCCTGCGGTCGAAATGACACGATCGACGTTGTTCATTAACTGAGGACGATTTTGCCTCCGATGTCATTTCGAGAAGAGCAATGACAAAGTCATTGCGATGAGCGCAGCGAGGAGAAATCGTATCCTTTTTAATGCAACGTTAGGGTTAAGAGGGCAGGCACGGGGGCCTGCCCTACACATCTGATTCCAGGTTTTTCTATATTTGATTTCTGTTCTTCGTGACTTCGCGCCACTGGAGTAATTTTAAAGTCGTTTGAAATTACGTCCTTTGAGTGAGCTTCTCTTTGACTTCCTCACATCATCTCCAGCACGCAAGCCAGGCTCACCCCGCCCCCGCCGCCCAGGCTCGCCAGCCCCAGAGTCTTGTTCCTCTGCTTCATGACATGCAACAAGGTGACCATGATCCGGCAGCCGGTGGAACCGACCGGATGGCCCAGCCCGATACCGGAGCCGTTCACGTTGGTGATCTCGCGGTTCAGTTTCAATTCGCGTTCGCAGGCGATATATTGAACCGCAAAAGCTTCATTGATCTCGATCAGTTCGAAATCTGCCATTTTTATTTCCGGATAGCGTTTGAATAAATTTTGTACGGCCGGGACCGGGCTGATTCCCATGACCGAAGGGTGACAACCGCCTCGGCCGGTCGCTTTAATACGCGATAGGGGCTTGACACCCAACTCTTTAGCCTTATCCAAAGACATGATCACCATGGCGCTGGCGCCGTCATTAATGCCCGAAGCATTGCCGGCCGTGACTTTACCGTGCTCCGGCACGAAAAACGGCGGCAGCTTGGCCAACTGCTCCATAGTTAACCCGGGGCGGAAATGCTCATCCTTGTCAAAAATCAAAGGCGGTTTGCCTTTTTTCTGTAAAATCTCAATGGGCACGATTTCTTTCTTAAAATCCCCCGCCAGAGTGGCCCGCTCCACATTCTGATGACTGCGTAAAGCAACCTCGTCCATTTCTTGCCGGCTGATATCGTATAGTTGCGTCAGGAATTCGGCCGAATGGCCCATTAAATAAGGTTTACCCTTGAATAGATCCAGCGGCATCCCCGATTTGATCGGACCCTCTTCGGGATGCGGAATCAAATAGGAACCGCAGTGCAAGGCATGGAAAAGCATATCTTCGAACCCATGATCCTGGAAACGACTGCCCCAACGGGCGCTGGGTACGCTATAGGGAACACTGGACATATGCTCGGTTCCACCGGCCAGAATGATATCGGCCATATCGGCCTGAATCATGGCCATGCCGGAAACCACTGCTTCCATGGCCGATATGCAAACCCGATTGATGGTAACCCCCGTGACCGTGTCCGGGATGCCGGCCAGCAGAGCCGCGGTGCGGGCCACATTGAACCCATCCACCGGCTCCAGGCAACACCCGAAACGCACATCGTCGATCAAACCGGGGTCGATGGCGGCACGGCGGATCGCTTCAATCATGACGATGCGGGCCAAATGGACGGCGTTCAGCTCTTTAAGAGTTCCGCCGAAAGCGCCAATGGCCGTGCGGCAAGCCGAAACAATGACGACTTCTTTCATGCCCTACCTCCTTAGGACCCGCGTAAAAATAATTCGATTCTCAAGAGCCGTTGCCGATAAAAAGCCTTTTTTAGAAATCCCGAGTTGCCGATAAGAATCAAGAAATTTTGGACAGGATGAACAGGATAAACAGGATAAAAGCCTTCATTTGATTTATATATCCGGTTAATCTTGTTAATCCCGTTAAAAAAATCATTCTCGTCGGTTACCTTTAAGCGCTGCTGTTACTGCGGAATTTCAATACCGATCAGTTCGACCTTGAAATGACCGACCGAGACTTTACTCTTGATCATGACCGGCAGACGGCGTTCGTCGGCCGTGACCCAAATCTGCAGCTTGGCATCAGGGCTTTTTTGAAAAACCCCGCCGATATCTTTCAACTCCGGTTCAACCAAAAAAGTCTCGTATTCGGTATCGGCCACTTTCACTTTTTCTTTTTTAACGACCCTGGCTTTGCCTTCCGCGCATTTCTTGCCGTCCGAGACCGATACGGTCAGCTCCTTGTTTTCGCTCAACTCGGCTAAACGAAACGCGTAAAAAACCGAAAGCGGGTCAAACGAACCCGGAAGCAATGCCACCGGAGGCAGTTTATCCCCGTTCTCCGTATACACGGCCTCCGGTTTTACCCAATCAAAAATTACGGTAATATCGCGTTTTTTCTTGCCCTCCTGCTTTTTCTTATAGAGCAAAGCATGGTTCATACCGACGTCCGCATAAGACTCATACCGGTCGCGCACTTTATAAAAAGCATCCACGAAAGGATAAGTCTTAACGGTCATGACAAAATGATAAGCGGTAACCCCGCTCTGTTCCGCCAACGGCATGATTTCCAGGGTCGCTTCACCCGCTTGCACCACGGTCCAATAGACTTTGAAAAATAGTTTTTCGCCCGGTTTAAAAGGGTGGTTTTCGCCTGCTTGGACCGAAAAAATCATCAACCCAATCATAACCATCGCCGTTCCGATGTGCTTCCATTGCTGCCGCATTCGTTGCGCTCCTTTTCATAATACAAGTCTTTTTTTCTGCCGCCTAAAAGACTAAAGTCTACGCGACTTAATCGTTGCTTTCCACTAAAAAATAGCGGTCCGGTTCAAGCCGGGCGTAAAAAACCGCGCCGGGACACGGGCGGACCAGTTTTTTCCTAAAATCTTGCCCCAGGATGTTATAAAGCTCCAAACAGCACGAGCAAAGATGCGCGCTCCGGTCCAATGAATAAGGAATCACCAGGCTGTTTCTTTCAATATAAAAACGCGGTTGGATGAAATTGGCATGGTTGGCTGAATGGATCCGCCCTAGCGCATCAAAATTTTCGATTTTCGAACCCAGTTTATGCGCCCATCGTAAATAAATTTTTTTCTCGTTCTCTGTCGCCTTTTCCCAGGTTGCAGGCATTTTTGCCATGAATTCAGGGGTTTGAATCAATTTTTTTTCTTCTTCCGGCGTGATCGTCCGTGGCGGCGTGAAGGCGCCGGCGCTGATGACGGTGTTTGAATGGTTCGCCAAGTTCAGCAATTCAAAAGAACTCACAATCAGGAAAAGTCCGTTCTTAGCCGAGCGCTTATACCAGGCCCCGGCTCGCGAACAATGGTCGTCCCAAACCTCCGGAGCTACACTGGCAATCTTGGTGAGTTCATCCAGGGGTGTGCAAGTCACACCTTTGGCCGATTTTAATTTAATTCCGGTTGCAGCCAAGCTTTCCCTGAGGGATAACTCTTCCTCTCTTGTGAGCCAATAGGTATATTTTTTATAATGATTATCCGATTTCATAATCAGACCTTTTATATGATAGAATTATGGGAAATTTTATATTAAAAAGCAAGTGGAATCAAAAAGATAGCGAGGCCATGCAAACAAGACCCCATACATCCGAGGATAATGATTTTGCGCACAACGTTTTAAAAACCGAGGACGGCCAAATGAATGGAACCGGATCACGGTGTTTCCGCTCGGCTTCGGCGTCGATATCGTAAAAAACCTTTACCCCAACGCCGATCCCGGCCGCGATCACACGGCTTTAACCAAACCGAATTTGCGTATTTTTTTGAAGAGGGTGTTGCGGGTGATGCCCAGCTCCCGGGCCGCTTTTTCCCGGTTCCATTGATGGGCTTGCAGAATATTGAAGATCAAACTTTTCTCGAAATCTTCCAATGCTTGCTGCAAATGGACGTGGCGCTGCTGCGCCGCACTTCCCGTTTTGACCGGCGCCGGCCTGTTTTCAGGCGCCCGCAACAAATCCAGACTTTCCACGGCCAAATAACGGTGAATGACATTCTGCAGTTCGCGCACATTACCGGGCCAATGATAATCGCGGATCATTTGCACGATTTCTTCCGGAATTTTAACGGCGCTGCCGTTTCCGCTGTTGCGTTTTACAAAATGATCGAGCAGCAAAGGAATATCTTCTTTACGTTCCCTTAAAGGCGGCAGAGTGATCGGGATGATATGAATGCGAAAAAAGAAATCTTCCCGCATCAATCCTTTTTTTACGCGATCCGCCAGATCCCTATTGGTGGCGGCAATGATACGGAAATCGGATTTTATCGGCTTGCGCCGGCCGACCGGCACATAACCGCCGTCGTCCAGCGAGCGTAATAATTTGGCCTGCATATTCAAGGTCAACTCGGCGACCTCATCCAGAAAAAGAGTGCCGCCGTCGGCCAGGTCCAGATAGCCGTGTTTATCCACATACGCGCCGGTAAAAGCTCCTTTGGTGTAACCGAAAAATTCGCTTTCCAAAAGCGCTTCCGGAATGGCGCCGCAATTGACCGTTACGAATTCTTTATTTTTACGATCGCTTAATTCATGGATGGCGTGGGCCGCAAGTTCCTTGCCCGTGCCGGATTCGCCATAAATCACGACATTGGCGTCGGAATCGGCCGCTTTTTGAATGAGGCTATAGACCCTCCGCATGGGTTTGCACTGACCGACTATTTTGCCCAAGCCGGGAGGGATTTTTTTCGAAAAAGAAGCCGATCTTTTTTTAAATCCATCCGGAAGTCTGTTTTCAGCTACAACCGGCAGCAACCCATTTGTGTCAATATATTGTATTTTTTTTATCCCTTTTATTTTGTTTTTAAGCTGGTATGTTTGCTTAATGAGTTCCTTTTCAATACGCTTAATCTCCCAAAGAACGCATTCCTGTTCCTTTAACCCTGGATGGGCCATTTCTGAAAATGGGTTAGTATGCATATCGAGCATTAGCCGACCTGCCCTATATTACGATGATTAAAATTAAAAAATATATTTTATCTATCCGGTATGTTTATTTTGACCCCAAAACAAAAACAGGGTCACGGAAAAGAAATGCAACTGCCGTGCCATATAAAATGATTCTAACTATCTGAATGAACGATAAAATTATGGAGAGAAAAACCGATTGGAAACGCGGAGGTCAAACCGCTTCTGTTTTTGACGCTTTTTCTTATAAAAATCGTACGGACTTATTCCGGCACTCCGGCCGGATTCATGTTCCGGATCACATCATTGCCGGAATGACGTTTTTTTTGATCCTGGATTTTCAGGCTCAATAAAACATTTAGGCCTAATTATCATCCGGATATTCCTGGAAATCTTCGACGAGTTTTTTAAAAACTTTCTCCAATTCATACACGCTTTCCACGCCGACCCACTCATCGGCCCGGTGACAGAGTTCGCCTAAAGGGCCGATGTCCAATACCGGGATCTCTTTGCGTACCCGTTGAAACACATTTTCATCCGCCACCGAATAACCCATATTAAAACCGCGAAAACCGATGGCCTGATCGACGGATTGTCTTACAAACCGGGCAAAAACATGGTCTTCCGGCAAACAATAGGCCTCGGAATGCGGTGTGGGTCTGGGCCGTAATGCCACCTGCACCGGCTGGAATTGACCGGAGACCATGGTCTTCTTAAGTTCGTCGGTCGCGTACATATCGGCGATCAACCGCTGCAGCATTTGCTCCAAATGGTGAATCCGAAAATTGGGCGTAAAAGAAACACTAACCGAAAGCTCCCCTTCAGAGGGAATGGAAATAGTACCGTCCCCGGCTTCCAACCGGTTGACATAGAAGGACCCCGCAAGGTGACTTTTTTGTTGCGCGTCCTGCCCCCGGCAATGGGCAAAAATAAATTTGTCCTGATGACTCTTGCGCAACTCCTCGATGCGCTTAACGATTTTAGCACATTCAACCGCCGCGTTCACATATTCCGTGTTTCCGGCCTGGGCGCCGTGTCCGCCGGTCCCGGGTACGCGAATATTGAATTCGCAACGTCCCAAACGTCCCAAGGCCACGGTCCGCGGTCCTTCCAGGGCATTGGGACCATCCGCGATTTCCGGCACGATCACGGCCGCCACATCATCCATAAAAGAACTTTTAGCCAGCACATTCCCGCCCATAGAGTAGAATTCCTCATCCGCGCCGAACGCGAGTTTGAGTTTGTAATCCCGGGGAGTGAACGATTCAAAAGCAGTTATCATGGCGGCCAGGCCGGCCTTCATGTCATTGCTGCCCAGGCCGATAATGGTCTCGATCCGGCGACCGTTGATGGTCCTGGTACCCCGGACAGGCGTCAAGGCAATCTCCCTGGATAGCCAGGGTCTGACGGTCACGGTGTCCATGTGGCCGTAAAAAAGCAGGGAACGCCCGCCTACGCCCTTTTCAGCCAATAGATTGTAAAAAGACCGGCCCTGGCGATCCGTATGGACCAACTGCCTGGACACCTGAAAACCGGCCGCATTTAATTTCCGCTCGATATAAGCCGTAATCGCGGTCTCATTGCCTTCCAGCTTCCAGGTTTCCGGCTTGGATGGATCGGTTTTATGGCAAATAAACGGATTGCAGGAATCGATACGGATCAGCTCTTCCAGAATGGTAATGACGTCCAAACAAACACCTCGCAATTTTAAAAATCAGTAGTCAGAAGTCGGAATAAGGAAGCAATCCGCGAGATTGAAGGGCTTACCCCCTACATCCTCAAACCTTTAACCTCCAAACCATTTGTTATTCGATATTTGATTTATTTTTTTCTTTGCGTCTCTGCGTCTTTGCGCGAGATCTTCTTACCTGGATTCCGTCTTCTTGATCTATTGCTACAATATCTCCCCCGGTTCATAGCGCGCCGCCTCAGGATAGCTTCGCAGTAAGCCCTCGGCTTTCTCCACGACGCTCTTAATCTGCTCCTTGGCATTGCCCAAGAAATGCTCCTGGTCTTTTAAAACCGCCCGGATTCGTTCCGCGGTAATGCCGGCCTTTTTGAAAACCGGATCTTGCGCCAACTTCTCAGCCAGAGCAGGGGGTTGGCCTTCCTGGCGCATCTGCAACGCTTCGGCCACGCTGTATTTCTTGACGATACTATGGCCTTGCTCGCGGCCGATACCGGCCTGGATGGCCATCATCAGGATTTCCGTTGTGGCCAGGAAAGGTAAATACCGTTCCAACTCCTTATGGATCATATTCGTATAAACACCCATATTGTTCAGAACCGTCAAAGCGGTTTCACATAACCCGTCCGAAGCATACAAGGCATCCGGTATAATAATCCGCCGCATCACGGAACAGGAAACATCGCCCTCTTCCCACTGATCGCCGGCCAAACGCGAGGCTCCGTCCGCGTACATTTTGAGCAGCTCGGCCAAGCCGCAAATCCGCTCCGAGCTGCGCGTGTTCATTTTGTGCGGCATGGAACTGGACCCCACCTGCCCTTCTCTGAAACCCTCGGTCACCAGTTCATAACCCGCCATCAAGCGCATGCCTTTGGCAAAATTTTCACAAGCCGATCCCAACAAGGCCAATTGCGAAACCAAGGCATAATCGAGCGAACGCGGATAGACTTGGCCCGGCGCTTCCAGGACTTTTTTAAACCCCAAACTTTCCGCTGCCTTTTGCTCCAGTTTTTTGACCTTCTCCGCGCTGCCCAGCAAAGTGAACATATCGAACTGAGTGCCGACCGGACCTTTAATACCCCGTAAGGGATATTCCTCTAAAAATGTCTCAAAACTTTTCAGGTGTTGGTATAACTCCTCAACCCACATGGCAAAGCGGCGACCCAACAGGGTCGGCTGGGCCGGCTGATGATGGGTGCGAGCCGTCAGAATAATGTTTTCATAAGCCCGGGCCTTGTCGCAAAAATGCCTGAGCACCGCCGCATATTTTCCGAAAATCACCCGACCCGCTTTCCGGAATTGCATTTGTTCCACATTGTCGGTCAAATCGCGGCTGGTCAAACCTTTATGAATATGCTCTTCGGCGCCCGCAGCCTTTACAAAAGCTTGAATTTTGGCTTTGACATCGTGCTTGGTGACCATCTCCAAACGCTTAATCTCATCCAGATCGATTTTTTCCTTGGCGCCCTCGAATTTTGCGATCGCCTCCTGCGGGATATCCAAGCCCAATTCTTTTTGAGCCTTTAGAACCGCCAGCCAAAGTTCCCGTTCCGCCCGAATGCGGCCCTCTTCGGAAAAAATGGCGTTGATCTCGGAACCGGCATAACGCTGGGAAAGAATGTTCAAATTCGGCATACTTAAACCTCCTTGAATCCATACAATCATGTATATATATCATTTCAACCGAATTTGGCAACTATCAAAACGATCTGAAATTACAAAGAATTTCCCAGACTCCGACTAAGCCGCCCCAGTTACAAAGAAAATCTTTTTACCTATCTGAAAGAGTCCGGCTGTAGGAAGGCCAAAAAATCATTCAATCCGCTCGAAGCACCCGTATCTAAAAGTCTTTTATAATCTTGTGGCGAAAATTGAGGACGCAATTCATTGAGTAGTCTTTCGATCCATTTATGGGTGCAGATGGAAATAGAGGGTTGATTCAAGACAAAGCCGGCTGTTCGAAGAGCGGTTTCCAAAAGACCTTTCCGCGCCATAAGAGCGGCCATGCCGACTAAAGCTTCGAGCATAAGCGCGACAGCTTGAATACCGCTTATTTTCTCCAAAGCTTCCAGAAAACTCAACTCCGCTTGTTGCAGTTCCCCGTTCCCCAAATAGGCAAAGCCGAGATTGATGAGACGGTTTCCGATGTCCCACGGTTTATCGATCGCCCGGTAATATTCGATGCTTTTCAAGTGCAGTTGAATGGCTTCGGCATGACGACCCCGGCCTTCCTCCAACAGGCCGATATTGGACAAAACACAGGCTGTTTTTTCCATGTCGCCTTTTTCCCGATAAACGGAGAGGCATTCTTCATAGGCTTCCAAAGCTTCCGTGTATTTGCCTTGCACCATGAATATATTGCCGATATTCTTCCGGCAGTCGGTCATGCCCGGGGAACAATCCATCGATTTGTAAACGGCAAGGCTTTCTGCAAACATTTTTTCGGCTTCCCGCAATTGATGGGAAGAAAAAAAGACATAGCCGGCCCGGTTGAGGGTCTGTCCCAATTCATTCGGCATTTCCAAGGAACGCAGAAGGTGTATGCTTTTCCGCAAAAGATTCGTCGCTTCGTCGTATTCGGAAAGAAAATGGCTGAACCAGCCCTGCAGAGAAAAAATTTTAGCCAGTACTGCATTTTTTTCGCTCGCCGTGTTGGGATCGCCATTCAGAGCGGACGCCGCTTGTTCCAGCATATCCCGGCCGTAAACGAAACCGCCCCGTAACTCATGGAAATAAAACAAGGGTTCCAAATATTGATCTATGATTTTCATCTGTTGATGCCGGACCGCTCGTTGCCACCCCTCCGTGATATTGGCGATTTCCGTTTTAATTTCCGCTAAAATCTCCTTTTGGCGTACACCTTTTAAGTACTCCGCTCTCTGCCTGCAATATTGGGCAAAATAAACGGAATGCGCGTCTTGAACAACCCTGCGGTCCGGCAACGGCTTCTTCATGCAAAACCGCCGCATGACTTCCAGCATCTCAAACCGGCCATTTTGTTCGCGGCGTAAAAAGGACTTGTTCAAAAGGGATGAAAGGATCGCCCAATGAACACCGGCCGCCTGAGTCGCCGCATCAAGTAAAAAACCTCCCCGGAATATCGACAGCTTCTTGACTGCGATTTGTTCCTCATCGGTAAGAAATCCCCAGGATCGTTCCAGAACCGCTTCCAGGCTGCGATGTCTTTCCGGGACGTCTATCGAGGTAACGGACAAAAAACCGGTATCCCGTTCCAGTTCATCGGCGATCTCCCGGCAGGAGAGCGCCCGGACCCAGGAAGCGGCCAATTCGATCCCCAGCGGTAAACCCTCCAAAAACCGGCAGATGGAAGCCGCAAACGGCTTTTCCTCCGCTGAAAGAGAAAAATTCGGTTTCACCCGGCAGGCGCATTGAAGAAATAATTGAAGGGCTTCGCAGGTATCCGATCCCTCCGGCGACCCATTCGATGAAAAAGACAACCCCCGCAATTCATGGACCCATTCCCGCTTCAAGTTCAAGCGTTGTTGAGAAGTGACCAATATTTTCACCCTCGGCGCTTTATCCAATATCTCCGATAGAAATCCGGATCCTTCCACAAGATGTTCGAAATTATCCAGAACCAGCCGGATATCCTTATCGCGAAGATAATGAAAAAGTTGATCTTTTGGATTCGATTCTTTATAAAAAAAGAGTTTAAGCGCATCGGCAATGGCCGGCACAAGCAAATCCGCGGACTTGACGTGGGTGAGCGGAATGAAATAAGAGCTTGGATCGTTTCTTCTTTCATTTTGAGATAGAATTTTAAGGACCAACGTCGTCTTCCCCACGCCGCTCGGTCCGATTAAAGTCAGCAACCGGCAGGCCGGGTTTGCAAGCAATCGGTCGATCTCTTGTATTTCTTTTTCCCTGCCCAAGCAAGAAACAGGTTGGCCGGTCGTCTCCTTGGGCGCCTTCGAACCATGAGCGGTGAGCCGCGGCGGTATCTGCCGGTTTTTAATCGTTTGATACAGCCGGGTAAGCGTCTCCTGAGGCTTGGTATCCAACTCTTCCGAAAGGATCCCGCGGCACTCTTCATACTGGCGCAAAGCAGCCGTGAACTGACCGATCCAAACGAAAAGTTGCATCAGGAGTTCATGGACCGACTCATCTAAAGGATCGGCTTTTAGCCAACGATGGGCGTAGGCGATGGCCTGATCGAATTCCTCCCGGTCACTGTGATAATGGACGATCCTTTTAAGGGCCTTAAGCATTTCGGTCCTGAGATTCTCGGCCTGAGATCGTTTCCAATCTTCAAAGGGCTCACCCACCGGAAGAAAAAAACCTTCCATGAATTGCTGCCGATAGAGCTCAACCGCTTGGGTGAAAAAAGGCAAGCAGGTCGGGCAGGCCCATTTTTCATGATGGTCATGGGTGTTCCCTTTATCTAATAAAGATCGGAATTGGTTTACATCCACCCAAAACCCTTGCACCTGATTCAAAACGACCCGCTCTCGTTCGATGGTTAATCGCTCCGATTTAATGACGTTTTTCAATTCCCAAAGGATCGTTCTCAAGGAAGCGCGTGCGGAAAATGTATCCGATTCAGGCCAAAGCATAGCGGCCAAAATATCGCGGTTCTGGGGCGCCGGAGAAAGGGCTAAGTAAGCGGCTAAAGCCAGGGTCTTACGGCGATGAATATCAAGGAGAATGCCTTTGCTTTCAATCCGAGGCAGACCGAATAGAAAAAAATTCAAATCGGACATTACGGAGTACCCATCTTACGTCAGATCGTTTTATTTGAAGACCCTTTTTTCTAAACATCGACAATTTGCTGTCGATACTTATTACTCGTTGTCGCTTTCGTTGTCGTAATCGTCGATCGAACTCTTCCGCAATATACCGTTGGTTCGATACCAATCCGTATAATAAGCCAAGTCCGTGTTTTTGCCTTTTTCCATGCTGGATTTTAAAAACGCCTCGGAAAATTGCGGACGAAGTCTTTCTAAAAGCCTTTCGGTTCTCTTCCGGTCCCAAACATGGGTCAACGGATCGTTCAGGATCTGCCCGATGATTTCAAAAACCATTCCCTGGTTTTCCGGTTGCATCCGAACCGTCGCTATTCCCAACAAAGCCCCTTGGGTCATAAATCGGCTGTTCCCTTTCAAGGCGATTTGCAAACTCTCTTTAAAATAGGCTTCAGCTTCCGGATATTCATCGCAATAATAATGCGCAAACCCTAAGTCCGTTAAACAAATGCTCATCCGGGTCTGATCGCCGATTTCACGATAACAAAGAAGGCTTTCGCCGTAAAATCTTTTGGCTTCGTGAAACTGTTCCTGCAGTTCCATTAAAATGCCTAAATTAAGCAAAACACCCGCCGCATGATAAGAATCGCCCATTGCGCGATAGGCATTCAGGCATTGCCCGTAAAGACTCTTGGCTTCGGCGTATGCTTCTGAAATCAAACGGATATTACCGATATTTTTCACGCAGGCCCATAAACCCTGCACATCGTTTATTTCCTTAAAAACGGACAGGCCCTTGTTTATCCACTCCTCGGCGTGCTTGAGTTGTCCTATATCATAAAGAACGTGTCCGAGCCTGAAAAAGGCCGTGCCTAATTCGGGTTTCATTTTAAGTTGCTCGAAAATAGAAATACTGGTTTGCAACAATCCCTTTGCTTTTTGAAAATGGGTTGAAAAATGGCACAGCCAACCCTGAGCGCTCAATGCCTTGGCAATCACTCCTTTTAATTCAGCCTGCAGATCGTACGAATATTGCAGGACCACGACCGCTTTCGCCAAAGCATCTTCACCGTAGAAATACCATCCCTTTAATTCATAATAGAAAAAAAGGCTGTCCAGATATTGGCTGATCATCGTCGTATTTTTGTTTAACACCGACCACTGCCATCCGGCCCGGATGTTTTCGATTTCCATGCCGATTTCATCCATTGCCCGCTTATATTGGGATATTTTCGCGGGTTGATCTCTTTGGCTTAAAAACCGCATGTAATAGTCGGCATGCCGAATTTGAATCTCCTCCGGATTTTCAACCGCCGGCGGAATTTGCTCCTTAATGAATTGCCTGATCACTTCCAGCATTTCGAATCGCCCGTTCCGGTTCCGATATAAAAAGCTTTTATTGATCAAGGCCATGAGCATCTGCAGCGAAACCCGTCCCACTTTCTCCGCCGCCTCTTTCCCAAACCCCCCGCGAAACACACTCAACCGTTTCAAAACGATCTTTTCTTCTTCCGATAAAAGCTGCCACGAATAGTCAAAAACCTTCTGCAGGCTGCGGTGTCTTTCCGGTATATCGCTCAGCGTCGTGGCTAAAAATCCGCTATTCCGCTCCACTTCCGACGCGATTTCCCGACTGGAGAGCATTCTCGCCCATGTGGCGGCCAATTCAAGCCCCAGGGGCATGCCTTCCAGAAAGCGGCAAATGCGGGCTACGAAAGGCCTTTCAGCCGCGGAAAGCGAAAAACCGGGATGAATCCGCTGCACGCTTTGCAAAAACAATTGCACCGCATCGAATTGTTCGATGTCCTGTTCGTTTTCATTGCGCGGATAGTCCAGGCCCTGGATTTCCAGCACCCATTCCCATTTGAGATTCAAACGCTGCCGCGAAGTCACCAATATTTTCAAATAGGGCGCCGCGTTCAAAAAATCCATCAATAACTCCGCGCCCTCCAAAAGATGTTCAAAGCTATCCAAAACCAGCAGGATCT
>RPPU01000055.1 GCA_003819975.1 Desulfobacteraceae bacterium | reverse complement strand
CAGTTGACGGCTGAATTCGACTACCAAACCGGTTTATTCGATTCCGCGACCCTCGTCCGTTTTGGCCGATTCTACACCGCTATTCTCGAAAAAATCATGAAAGACCCGAACCGGAAACTTTCCGGAATAGCATTGTATTCCGATGCGGAACGGGAAAAAATCGCGGCGTTCTGCAATCAGCATACGGTAGATCAAAACATCGGCCCCGATCTGTTGACCCAATTCGAAGAACAGGCGAGCAGAACACCGGACCATCCGGCCGTTTTGTTCGAAAACCGGCAATGGTCCTACGCCGATCTGAATAGTGAAGCGAACCGGCTCGCTCATTTCCTGATTCGGCACGGCATTTCAAACCGATCGCTGATCGCCGTATGCCATGACCGCCCGGCGGACAACTTGATCCAGTTGTTGGCCATATGGAAAGCCGGCGCCGCCTATATGCCTTTGGATTTTAAAAGCCCTCCCGAAAGAATCGGTTCCATGCTGAAAGACAGTGAAGCCGATGCGGTCTTGACGTTCGATGCCGTGACGCAAACCGTCCCTTATCTGATCCTGAAAAACCTTAACGACCTTGAAAAAGAAATTCACTGTACCGCTAAACGAGCGCAGATCACCGACTTGGATCCTCTGCCTTTTCCCGACCGGAACCTGCTCGATCAACGCAAATACGATTCCTTTTTCAGCGATGCCTGCGTTAAAAACAATATCAGTATTTTGAGTTCCCGGGGTTGCCCCTATCAATGCAGCTTTTGTCATAATATCTGGCCGAAAAAGCATATTGTGCGCACAACCGAAAACCTCTACGAAGAAGTCCGGTACTACTACGACAAAGGCTACCGGACTTTCAGCATGATAGATGATATTTTTAATTTGGACCGTCGGCGCAGCGAATCGTTTTTCAATCTGATCGTCAAAAATCGATTAAAACTGCGCATCTTATTTCCCAACGGATTGCGGGGCGACTTATTGACCAACGCAGAAATCGATTTGATGGCCGAAGCCGGAGTGATCAATATTTCCTTGGCCTTGGAAAGCGGCTCTCCCAGGATACAACGTCTGATCCATAAAAATATCAATTTGGATATTTTAAGAGACCGCTTGGATTATATCTGCACCCGGCATCCCGGAATCATCGCTAATTTATTCACCATGATCGGCTTCCCTTCCGAAACCGAAGCAGAAGCTTTGATGACGCTTGATTTCATCAAGAACACCCGCTTCCTGCATTTCCCCTATATCAACGTCTTAAAAATTTATCCCAACACCGAAATAGCGACACTGGCAATCGCTCATGGAATCTCCGCGGAAGCGATCCATAAATCGTCCAATCTTTTCTTCCACGATATGAATCCGGAGTGCCTCCCCTTTTCCGAATCGTTCGTGCGGGAAATTCAAAGCAAATTGATTAGCGATTACATTCTTTTGCCCGAGCGATTGGAAAAAGTGATCGAAGCCCAATCTAAAGTACTCTCCCATGAAGAAATAACGGCTAAATACAATATTTATCTTCCCGGGGGCATTGATCAGCATTCGATCGTTAAGAATCTTATCGGTTCGATTTACGCGAAGAACGAATCGATTTCTGAAAACTTCAAAGATATTCTGTATCCCTCTATTCGATATCCGCGGATGAAAAATGCCTCTCCTTCAAAAAACGAAAACCCTTTGAAAACTCTACTGCTGGATTTGTCCCAGCATTTCAGCCATGAAAGCGACAAATTCGAAGATACTATTGAGACGCCGATCGGACTACTCTATTTGGCGGGCTATCTAAATCAAGTTTACGGTAATCGCGTCCGAGTCTCGATTAAAAAATCGATGGTTGACTTCGATGATTACGAAGAATTGAATCAAATCATCCGGGACTTCAAACCCCATGTCATCGGTATCAGAACTCTTTCCTATTATAAATCCTTTTTTCATAAAACCGTTTCTCTGATAAAAAGTTGGGCTCCGGAAGCTTCGATCATATCGGGCGGCCCGTACGCGACCAGCGAATATCGGACCCTTTTATCGGACCGGAATATCGACCTGATTATCCAGGGCGAAGGCGAAACGACTTTCGCCGAATTAATCGGCGCTTTTATTAAGAACAACCATGCCTTACCGGGCGATAAACAATTGAGAGCCATCGACGGCGTTGTTTTTATCCCAAAAGATCGATCCCAAACCATCCGATCGAATCATTGGAGCCGTAGCGTTTTTATCCTGGACCGCCTGCATTCCGAACTTTCCACGGAAAAAACAGATAACCCGGGGGTTGATGCCGCGACGCTTGCTTATGTCATCTTCACATCCGGGTCCACCGGCGTTCCCAAAGGCGTCGAAATCACACGCACGGCTATTACTTCTCACGTCAACACCGTCAAACATTTATACGATCTTAAATCCACGGACCATTTCCTGAATTTTGCATTCGCCCATTTGGACGTTTCCATCGAACAAATGTTAACACCCCTGATATCGGGAGCGACCGTGGCCCTGTTACCGACCCGGGCGCTGTCTGCGTCGATTTTTTTTAAAAAATTGTCGGATCTTCGGATCACGGCCATGGATCTGCCTCCTTTATTCTGGCGTGAAATGCTGCTGGAACTTTATAAAAAACAACATACGCTTCCCAAGAGCATCCGAATCATTATTCTGGGCGGAGATGTCATGCCCGTTGATATCCTTGCCTTGACAAAAGAATGCGGCCTGGAGCATATCCGGTTGCTCAATGCGTATGGTCCTACCGAAGCGACCGTGACTTCCACCATCCATGAAATCCCTCCGGTTATGTTCAGTCAACCCCTGCCGCCCAGGATTTCCATCGGCCGCCCCTTGCCCAACCGGAGCATTTATATCCTTGACCGGGCCGGAAACTTAAGGCCCATGGGCCTTCCCGGCGAATTATGCATCGGCGGCCCTTGCTTGGCGGCCGGCTATCTGAACCGGCCTCTGGAAACGTCCCGCCATTTTATTCCAAATCTCTTTCATCCCGCGCAGTCTTCCAGACTCTATAAAACCGGCGATCGCTGCCGACTGCTCGAAGACGGAAATATCGATTTTCTAGGGCGTTTGGATCATCAAGTCAGTATTCGTGGATTTCGGGTTGAACTGAACGAGATCGAGACCGCCATTGAAACCCATCCGGCGATTCGAAAGGCTTTGGCTCAATACCAAGAGCTGAGCGCGAACGGCAACCGCTTGATCGCCCATGTGGTTCTGCACCGCCAAAACGGATTCGACCCCGAGGAATTGCGGAGATATCTGGCCAAACGACTTCCGGATTACATGATCCCTGTAAACTTTCATCAATGGGATGAATCGGCATTGAAAACGGATGGAACCATTGACTGCGCTAGGATCCAAACAAAACAGACAAACACTTGGGCCGGAAAGGAAAACCGCGCTTTGACGACCGAAACCGAAAAAAAGCTCGCCCTATTCTGGAAAAACATATTGGCCGTCGATAACGTGGATAAAACAAGTCACTTCATCAAATCAGGCGGACATTCGCTTTTTGCCATCAGGCTTGTTTCCCGGATCAATGAAACCTTCAACGTGGATATGACGTTGAAAGACCTGTTCAAAGCATTATCATTGGAAGAAATGGCGGCGAAGATCGATTCGCTCAGCACCGATAAATGCCCGACACCGGTTTCGGTGGAAAAAACCGAAAAATTGGAACGTATTGAAATTTGACCTTGTTTAAACATATAAAAAGGAACTGAATTCATGAGCGATTTCTATAAAATAGTCACGGCTCGACTCGTGTCTTGCTTCGGTTCGATCCTGAGTTATATTGTGTTTAATATTTACATACTGGACATTACCCATTCACCTGTTTGGGTCGGCATCCTATTCGCCGCACGCACATTGCCCGCCATTGCGATGAGTCCCGTCATCGGCTTTCTGGCCGATCGTTTCGACCGGAAAAAATTAATGGTTTTTTCCGATTTCATCTTGTGCTTTTTGATTATCGCCCTGATATTTATTCCCGCGGATTTCGTAATCGGCTACATGGTGTTCCTGATGATTTGCCTGGGAGTTTTGGGCAGTTTGTTCGACGTTTGTCTGAAAGCCGCCATTCCCGTCATTCTGAACGATAAAAATACATTAAAAGCTAACTCCCTACTGCATGGAGGGATCAATATGGTGGAAGCGGCCGGAGGCCTGCTGTCCATGTTCGCCCATATGATCTTCAACAATTATTCCTCAATTTTCGTGCTGGACGGTTTAACCTACCTTTTATCCGGAATCATTCTATGGCGCCTGCGGTTGAAAACCAGTGAAGCACAACCCTCATCCGATCTTCCGGGCGGCCAAAGCCATGTTTCCTTCTGGGGTACGATCACAGAATTGAAGCTCCTCTTTGTGTCCTCCCGTTTTCGGACCATTTCCTTATGTTTATTTCTTCTTTTTTTTGATGCCCTGGGCAGCGCCTCGCATAACATCGGATTTCCCGTTTTTTCAAACCTTTTAAACCCCTCCGAGCCGCTGTTCTATTACGGTCTCATCATCTTTTTCTGGGCCTTGGGCAATATCGCCGGTATTCTTCTGGTGAACCATTGTGACCCGCTGAAAAAAGCCCGTCCTGAAAATTTATACTTTTTTTTCACCGGCTTGATGTCGCTCGGCATGATCATGATATTCCAGACCCATTGGCTCGTGATCATTTCCGTCTCGGCTTTCTTCGCCGGAGCCGGAGATGGTACTTATCAGACTTTTTTTACGACTTTTTTGCAACAGGCGGACGATACGCTTCGCGGCCGGCTATTCGCGATCTCGGAAACCGTGTTGCGGACCGGTTTCGGCTTGGGTTTTGTTGCGGTTCCGCTCGTTTTGATTTCCGTCCCCGTTTCGAAAATGGTCCCCTTATTCCATGCCCCGACCTTGCTGATCGTAATATCTTTTTTGATTTACAACATGCGAAGGGAAAAAAAATGAAAACGCTGTCGGCGGCCAAGTGACCAAACAATCGACCTTGATCGTTTTTCAACTGTCATGGCGACTTTTTCCGCGAACGCGGCGATCGTCCGGTGAAGTGGACGATGGGGATAGCCTCGGGTTTAGCCTTCGGCCAAATAATAACGCGGCGCTTCTCCCCAGGGTTTACCGCCCATCCCTTCGGGGTTGAAGATCATAATGGGGGAACCGCCGGCATCCGGCACCTCCACGATCGTATCGTCCTCTCTTTCACCCAATAGTGAGAAACACCGGTAGTTGATCGGGTGAAAAGTAGATTCGGGGTTGTCCCAAATGATTTTAGCCAGGTCCTTATAACTCATCTCGTCAGACCACTCCGTGTACTTCAGACAGATCGTCGGATTGCTGTCCCGGATGTAGCGGCCGATCAATCCGCGCATTCCGGGAGGGGTGCGGCGCTCAATGAACTCCACAAAATACGACTGGGAAATGCGGCTCCCTTGCCGCATGTCGCGGTAACAGAGATTGACGAATTCAGTGGTTAATGGAAAAAGACGGGGATAAAGTTCCATGGCCGGCGTCCAGAACTCGTTCGAGATGCCGATTTGGCCGGTGGCGACCGTCAGCCCCAATTCAAGGGCGCTGTCGATGCAGTAATGCAGAAAATCTACGTGACGCTGCGGCGCCTGCCGCTTACCCATGATCTCCTGCAATAAGGATTCGAGGTTCGCTTTTTCCGTGGCGGTCATCAAGTTATATTGAGGCCGCGTGAGGCCGAGATTGCTGCAGAAAATCCCGCGCACACCCGAATCTTTTAATTGTTTCAGAAAAGCATACGGATTTTCTATCCAATCAGGAACACAGGGATTAACACCCACATAGACCAGATGCCCGCGTTCCGCCAATTTAGGAATCAGCGCCAGGCGGTCGCGGATAGAAATGCTGCCCGGTTCTATTTTACGGCACAGGAATTCATGAGCCGGGTCAAAGGCGATGCTGATGTAAAACCACGACGGCTCGATTAATTCCATGACCGTATCGAAATCTTCCGGGTTCACGAACCCCTTGGTTTGAAAACCGGCGCGGATGTCCAAATCCCGGAACAGCTCCAGAATTTTAATCGATGAAAGCCGATTTCTCCGGCCGAAGGGATCGACCCGATTGCTCATCAAAACCGGGTATTTCAACCGCAATAATTGAGCCTCCACCGAATCGCCATTTTTGAAATTTGCCAACACGTCCAGCACTTCAGCCATGTCGGAAAACGCGATTTTATGCCGGCGGCCGTCCAGATTGGCAAAGCAATAGTTGCAACCGATGTCGCAAGGCTGCATGACGGCGAGCTCCAAGGCAAACGGCTCCAACAAAAATTCCTTATAAAATGCCATAAGTTGCTGTTCGCTCATGAACTCTTCCTTTAAAAAAGTACTTATAAAAATACATTTTAAAACAATTTTAAAAGGATGCCGCCGTTGATGGCGGCATCCTTTTATTAATAAGTCAATTGGTAAATCGGGAATTTGGCGCAGAGCGCCATGGCTTCGGCCTTGGTCCTTTGGAGCACTGCTTCACTGCCCGGATGTTTGATCACATCCATGATCCATCCCGCTATCTTTTTGACTTCCTCGACGCCCATGCCGCGCGTGGAAATGGCCGGGCTGCCCAGTCGAATGCCCGAAGGCTTTTTGGCCGTGCCTTGATCATTGGGAATTTTATTTTTATTAACGATAATATGCGCTTTTTCCAGGGCAATGGAAGCGGTCTCGCCGTCCAGATGCTCTCCGGAAAGGTCCATAAGCAATAAATGGTTGTCGGTCCCGTTGCTGACGATGGTCGCACCCAAAATCTGCAGTTCCTTGCTCAGGGCCGCCGCGTTCACGACCACCCTCTGAATGTAAGTTTTGTATTCCGGCGTTTTCAGTTGTTTTAGACCCACAGCTATGGCTGAAATATTGGACTGGTGCGGTCCGCCCTGCAAAGTCGGGAAAACGGCCCGGTCCACTTTGGCGGCCAATGCTTTCTTGCAGAGAATAATCGCGCCGCGCGTCATGCGCAGGGTCTTATGCGTGGTCGTGGTGACCACATCGCAGTAGGGCACCGGATTGGGATGCGCGCCGGCCACCACCAGACCGGCAATGTGGGAGATGTCGGCCATCAGCAAAGCGCCGACCTCGTCGGCGATCTCGCGGAAGCGCTTGAAATCAATGGTGCGCGGATAAGCACTGGCGCCGCACACAATCAACTTGGGTTTGCTTTCCAGGGCCTGCTTACGGATGGCGTCGAAATCCAGCAACCCGGTTTGGGCATGCACGCCGTACTGAACCACATCGTACAACTTGGAAACCAGATTGGCTTTGGCGCCATGGCTCAGGTGACCGCCCGCGTCGATATCCATGCTCAGAATCCGGTCGCCCAGGTTCAACATGGCTAAGTAAGCCGCGATATTGGCGCTGGACCCCGAAAGAGCCTGGACATTGGCATGCTCGGCCCCGAAAATCGCCTTGGCCCGTTCAATGGCCAGGGATTCCAATTGATCGATATGCTCGAGCCCGCGGTACCAGCGTTCGCCCGGATACCCCTCGCTGTAAATCCCGGAAAGCATGGAACTCAATGCTTTCATGAGCGATTTAGGCGGATAATTTTCCGAAGCGATCAAATTGATCGTCTCCTCGTTGCGCCGGATCTCTTGGCGAATAATACGGTCCACATCCGGATCAAAAGCGGTCAGTTTCTCTTCCAATAAATTCATAAAGACTCCTCGTCTGGTTCCGTGTATTATTCATACCGCGGTGTGAATGTCATGTTTTGGATCTGATTGGTTGTAATAAAAGGATCATCCCGTTAATCCTGTTTAAAATTTTTGCTCCTATCGATTGCTGCAGGTTTGCTTGTCATGATTAAAATAAAAAACCTTGCAAGCCGTACCGGCCGGCACGGTCCCCCGGCAGGTGATCGGCGTGTCATAGTGCTTCAGACCTCCCAGCCCGCTGATATACTGGGCCGTCACCATCCATTCGCCCGGCATGAGATTGGGGAAAGTCTCGTTCATGCCCGTCCAGGTGGCCGAAGAAGGGTAAAGCACTTTATAGGTTTTTCTCGCATCGAACGACCTCAAGGCCGTGCTTTTGGGGAGCGGCGAACCCCGGAATTCCCCGTGAAAATGCACGGTCACCGGAAGTTCTTTTCCGGCCAATTCGGCCGGAAAACTGCCCCAGGTAAAGCCGAAACTCGCCGTCACACAGGCTTTGGTCGCACTTGGCGGCGGTTGAGGGCCCGGTGGTGTGCTTGCTTTAACATAATAAGTGACGGCATACAGGACCGATTGGCCGTTGAAATTAGTGGCCCGAACCAGCAAAGTGGCTTTGGCAGCCGGTTTATTCATGCGGAATAAGATGGGCGTAGCGCCGATACCTCCCGAACCGTTATGACCCGGAATGCTTAAAGAGGGATACGCGCATTGATCGGCATCCGGAGCAGCGGTTCGCTCAATGCCGTACGCCGGACCTTCCGGCGGAGTGACGGTAACGCCGATATTTTTAACGCCTCCGGGATTCTTCGCATGAATCGTGATGACCAGACTGGTATTGAGGCCGACCGAACTTTGGCAGGGGGAAGCGCAATGGATCGGACTCGCTTCCGGGTGTTGAATTTGCCCGCCGCCGCTGGCTACGGCATTGACGGTTATGATCGGCTTGGCATCCTGCGCCGCAGCCGGGATGTGCACTTTTTGCGGGTCGCAATGAACAGGCAAAGGTCCCGGATGCGGCACCGGAGGTACATTCGGTTGCACCGGTCCGCTTTGACCCGCTTTATTGACCGGCGGCTTGCGGTTGACTGATTGCTGGCCGAAGATAACCTGAGGCGCGTTAAACGCCAAGACAAAAATAAATACAACCCCAAACAACCGGCGAAATCTTTTCATGGCAATACTCCTTTGCGCGGTTCTTGAAAAGTTGCCCGCGGTTTCATAATGGCGGAGATTATAGAACAAGCCGATTTTTATCACAAGGCTAAAAAAGCCGCACGACCCTCCCTGCCCGGACGAACCGAAAAAAATATGATTTCAACCTCAGCGCGCAAAAAACTTTGACTCTCTTAAGCCAAATTTATCTTTTGAGAATGCCCAAAAATACATTTTATCGACTATAACCCCTTAAAAATCGGCCGCATCTAAGCATAAAACTTCTCAAAAAACGAATTTTTAGAGATCCCGGTTTAAGAGAAAACCGGTTTTACTCGCTCAGAAACCGAATCGTCGGCGATAGCAAAGTCATAAGTGGTTGATTTTGAATTATTTAATCGATAGATCGCGACAAGCGCTTTTCGTCGTTCAATATTTTCTGGAGTGACCTATAACCCTGACGACTAATCGGCAGTTTTGCCCCGTTTTTCAGAACCGCCAAACGACTCTCTTTGCTGCATGCTGCAATCTTATCCAGGTAAACGATGTTCAATAAAAAAGAACGGTGAATCCGACAAAAGGTCCTATAGTCCAGCATTTTTTCCAACCGGCTCAACCGTTCCAGTTTCAGCAGCGCTTTTTGCGCAGTGTGCAGCATCACGTAATCGTCTTCGGCTTTGACATACATGATGTCCGTGGTGGGAACGATATGGATTTTCTGCCCATCCCGAACTAAAATCCGCGCCAGGGGTGCCGAATGGGCCTGGTGGCTCTCGATAAACGGCGCAAAGGAAACCGGTTTCAAACCGGCAGTTTGGCGGTAATATTTTTCAAGCGCCTTGGCCAGGCGTTCCGCCTGCACCGGCTTCAATAGATAATCCAGCGCCGATGCCTCAAAGGCTTTCAAAGCGTATTCGTCAAAGGCCGTGACGAATATTACGGCCGGCGCCGGCTCCTCCAGCAGTTCCACCACGTCAAAGCCGTTCAACTGGGGCATTTGAATATCCAAAAACACCAGGTCCGGCTTCAACCTTGGAATACTCTCAACCGCCTCGAACCCGTTGCGGCATTCACCCATAATCTCGACATCTCCCGATTCCTGCAAAAGATTTTTTAAGGCTTGGCGGCTTAAATCTTCGTCATCCACTATCAAGACTCTAATCATAAAACCTGCCTTTGTCGTGGAATCTGCATCTCGACCGTAAATTCGTTTTGATCTTGCAGAATACGTAACCGCCCGGCAGCGCCATAAGCGCCGGCAAGCCGTTTCCTTAATGTTTCCAGCCCCAAACCGCTGCTTTTCCCTGACGCACTGTTTTTCTCATAAGGATTGCGGATCATAACCTGTATGAACGCGGGGGCAATGGTCATGGCAATGGCGAGCGTGCCGCCGTCAAGAGTCGTCCGAATGCCGTGTTTGATGGCGTTTTCAACTAGAGGCTGCAGAATAAAAGGAATGACCGGTTCGTTCAAAACAGACGGATCAATCCGGTATTCGACCCGCAAACGCTCGTTCAGGCGCAGAGTTTCGATCTCCAGGAAATCCTTGACATGCTGGAGTTCTTCATGCAGGGGAACCGTCGTTTTCTTGCTGTAACGCAGGTTGTAAAGCAAAAAATCGGACAATCGGCCCACCAACAATTCGGCTTGTTGCGGCGCGGCCGCGATCAAAGGCGGCAGCATGGCCAGACTGTTGAAGATTAAATGAGGATGAATGGTGTTTTTCAAGGCGTTCAGCTCCGCTTCGCTGGCCAGCCATTTCTGCTGCAAAGCCTCCTGTTCGGCGGCTTGCGTCTTTTCCAGCGCCAAGACCAGATAGTGCAGCAGAATAAAGATCACATAAAGTCCCAAACCGATGCCGGCCAAAAAAAACAGAGCCCGATCGTAAAGCGCGGACCAGGATCGTGTTTCGAACAACTGGTCCAGCAATTGGCTATACAAAAATATGCTTGTCAACCAGAAAGCATTGACCAACAGGCCGGTCAAAAAATGGGCCGCAAAGGTATTCGCCAAGCGCGGACCTTCTAAGGGCAAAAATCGGCAGAGATACCAACTGAACAGGCCCAGGAACATTTCCAGCGTCAAGGCCGGGAGCAAAAGCAGAACCGCTTCCCGGACGGTCGCTTGGGCCGCGGCCGTAAAGAAAAAAACGATCCCGGCGCTGATCAGGGCGCCAAGCAGGCCCAAAAAAACGAGGTGGTTCCGGGATCGAAATAACGGGGAAGAAATCAATTCTTGACCTCAATGCCGCCCATAAAGCCCGTGCCTTTGATAATCAATCGTTTAGTGGGCGCCTGAACCGGATTGGTTTTGTTTTCAATACCGCCCAGCACCGGAGATTCGCTGATAATGACCTCCCATTCGGCCGGGATTTTGATTTCAATGCCGCCCATAAAGGTCCGGGCCTCCAGTGTCATCTCCGTCCCCTCCATGTCGGCGTTGCGTAAATCCACCGCGCACCCGCCCAGGGCAACATGAATCTCTCCGCCTTTCAGTTTTTTGCTCAAATACGTATAGCGGCCGCCGCCTAAGATAGCGGAAACCCGGATGATATCCCGATCGACCGTCTCCGATTTGCCCGAATCGCCTTCCCCGCTAACGCAATTTTGCTCTGCTCCGCAAATAACGGGCGGGTGTCGGAAACGGGACGACCGCCAAAGCGATCCCCGGGCAATATGGTAACCGATGATGATCAGCAAAACAGGCCAGAGATCGTGAAAATGAAAATAAATATAATCCAGGATTCTCAATTGAAATAAGATTCCCAAGAGAACCAAGACAAAACCCCAAAAAATCTGGCGTCCGCGCCGGGGTTGAATGATCTTGGCCAGACCGACCACTATGAGCAAAACCGGCCAATAATCCTTGATATCGAAATGAATCGGAAAACCGAAGGTTCCCAATAAAAGCAGCGCCCCGGCGAACATGACCAAAAGACCGATGACAAAACCCACACTGAATTGTTTTTTTTCTTTTTCTTGCATTAGCTTCCTCCTGGAATGAATTTCCGAAAAACTCATGTACCGGTTCCACTATAATCGGCTTTCCGGAAAATACAGCCCTTTTTCGGCGAACAGCGGTCTAAAATCGGCGAAACCCGGCAGACCGGCACTCTGCATACGCCGGAACCGGAAAAAATTATAAAACAACCCCGCGTTAGGCACAAACTAATAAAAACCGTGCTCTTTATGTCCGGTCTTCAGGGTTCGCTATACGCTGCCCCGGCTATCTTATCATTGACCTTTATAAGTATTACTGATACCATACCTGTAAAATCACAACGGCTCCTCTCTCAAGAGCGAGCCGTTTTGTTTGCGGATAAATGGAGTCATGAATTCAAATTCCACCCCATCATCAAGTCCTGATCAACAAGGCCGCCGCAATCTATGGATCCTGGCCGTCTTTTCCTTTTTGCGCGGAGCCCATAACAGCATCTATAATGTGATCTGGCAGCCGTTTGTTTTAAGCCTGGGCGCTTCCATTCCGACTTTGGGGCTGCTTAACAGTCTTGGCGGTCTGAATGGGGGGGTTACCACTTTAGTGCAACCCTTGGGCGGATGGTTTGCCGACCGCCTGGGTCACAAACCCTTTGTAATCGTATCCAGCTTTGCGGTCCTAGCCGCCTACTTGCTCTTTGTCCTTTCCGGGAGCCTTAATATCTGGCCGCTCCTGGTGATCGGCGTGGTTTGCTTCGGGATATCCGCGATTTCACGTCCGGCTCTTTCCGCAATGACCGCCGAATCCGTGGCTTTGGAGCAACGCGGCCGCGCCTTCGGTTTGATAGCCATGGCTACCATGATTCCCGGAGTTTTCATGCCGATGCTCAGCGGGTGGAGCGCGGACCGGTTCGGTTATCTGAATGTCTTCACTCTAATGATTGCCTTGGAAGCCCTGGGACTATTCCTGGTATGGCGTTACATAGCGGCCGAGCGCCACACCCATAACCAAGGCATCACTTGGCAAGAAGGAATCCGGGCTCTGCGACGATCTAGTCGTCCGCCTAAAGGGTTGGTCGGATTTTTCTGCGCGGTTGCCGGCGATTCTTTATTCTGGGGCATGGGCTGGGGCATCCTCTACGGCATGTTGAACAAAGATTATCATTTTACGATCATGCAGCTCGCGATCATGCATTGTGTCATGTCTTTGACTTGGGTCGTGTCTCAAATTCCGATCGGCCGGTATATCGACAAGCACGGCTCCAAAGGCATGTTGATTTTTTCCGAAGCGCTCGGCATTCCCTTGATGTTGATCTGGATGAGCACAACCCGTTTCGAAATATTCGTGGCTTCGCAAATCCTTTTCGGCTTGACCGCCTCGACCTGGGTGCCGACCGTGAACACTTTTCTCACCCACCAAGTCAGCGACACGGAACGGGCCGAAGCCT
>RPPU01000054.1 GCA_003819975.1 Desulfobacteraceae bacterium | reverse complement strand
AGTAATTTCGTGAAGATTGAAATTACTGAGAGTAATTTCGTGAAGATTGAAATTACTGAGAGTAATTTCGTGAAGATTGAAATTACTGAGAGTAATTTCGTGAAGATTGAAATTACTGATAGCTGGAGTCATTTCAAGCTTTTTTGAAATGACGTCTTCTGGAGTCATTTCAAGTTTTCTTGAAATGACGTCTTCTGGAGTCATTTCAGGTTTTTTTGAAATGACGTCTTCGGCGGGAAAACAGGTTTCTATCAAAAAATTTAAATCTTTTTTCGCAATTTTTCGATTTCGGCAATGGTAAGGCCGGTGTAACGGGCGATTTTTTCTTCTTCTTCATTATTTTGCAGCATGATTTCAGCCATCTGTCTTTGACTTTCAGTTCTACCTTTTGCCAGACCTTGATCGAGACCCTTTGCCAGGCCTTGTTCCAGACCTTTTACTATACCTTGTTCCAGACCTTTTGCCAGACCCTCATTAAGGCCTTCTTCCCTTGCCGTATCCAATGAATTTTTTAAATCACGGTAGGTTTTCAGACTTTCTTCATAGGCCTCTACTTCAGTCGGAGTAAACTTGGCAATCTCCGCAATGGTGAAAAGCTTTTCAAATACGCGTTCCTGTAATTTCTGCGGACGCTCCTGCAGTTTGGGCAAGTTCTTAAATATATAAAGCCATTTATCGAAACGGGTTTCCAGTTCCATTTCGCTTTTGTTGAAATTCGGCATCTGCAGATAGATAAAGGTAAGCTTTTTGAAAAAGACTTCTTTTTTCTTGGTATCCATCAATTGGACATGCGTCACCACGGTTTTATCGCGATCTTCATCGTCAAAAGTAAAATCCAGAATAGCAACCGTATAAACTGCTTTTAACCCAAAATCCCAATCGCCTTTTTCAGCCTGTTCCGCAATCGGAAAGGTCGAATAATAAATGCTTCTGTCTTTGAAAAATTTCTGCTTGGTCTTTTGAATCTCGACAATAAATTTTTCGCCTTGTTCGTTTTCGCAATATAAATCGAAAATCGCCTTACGATCGATTTCAGTTGCGCCTAAATGTTCGGTCTTTTTATATGAAAGCGTTTTTATGGATTGCTCGCCTTTTAACAGTTCATTCAAAAAATCAATGAGCAGGTCTTTATTCAATTCCTCCCCAAAGATTTTCTTAAAACCGAAATCGGTAAAGGGATTTATATAGCGTTCTTTCATGATTTATTAGCCTTTTATGCTTAAAATTAACTTAATTTATCTAAGTCTATCACATTTAAGTTATTATAAATAAGCATACCATACATGTCAACCTGAAATCAGACACTTTTTGGCGACCCGAGCGCCCGGATTCAGTTGCGGAACACAAGGAATTGGTATCTGACTTTATTGGCAGAGTACAGCATAATAAAGAGACCCTCTCTCCTGTCATTCCCGTCAAAAAAGAGGGGGATTATAAGGTAAAAATAGTTAACCAAACGGTTTATGACGTTCAACAAATCATGGTTTCGACAGGAGTTTTGGTAAGCAGGCGAGCACCGGTTGCGGTTACTTGGAAAACGCTGGTCAAGCCGGATATGAACTCTTTATTAATGACTAGGTGGGGTTCCAGGGTAAAAGTCATGCCGGGTTGCAATACTTCTTCTTCGTCTGCGGAGAGAAAAGGGGATTCAATCAGTTCAGCACCGATGCCGTGACCCACAAACTTGTTTTTGTTTCCGGGCAGCCCCAGAAAAGCATTGGCATAACCCAAGCGGTTTGCTTCTGCCATGGCGAGCTCATAAAGTTCTCGGGCAGGCAGGCCGGGTTTGGCTTTTTCAAAAATCGTATGAAGAATTTGCGTCACAGCCTCTTGCGCGGCTTTGGCTTTGGCCGGCAGATTACCTAACACGAGCATGCGGGATTCGGAGATGTGGTAACCGTTTAAAACAGTGGATAGCTCTATGAGCAGAGGGGTGTTCCTTGGCAGCGGTTCCGAACCGGCCATGGGCGGGTTTTGCCCGTTAAAAATCCGCCACGTATTGGCTTCGTCCTGAAAATCCCGTACCCGCAACTTACCGCTGTGGCCGTATTGCCGTCCAAAAGTTTCGAGCCGGGCGCCCAATTCCATTGCCGTCAAATCGGGTTTCATAATGGAGCGCAAATACGCAAAGGTCCGGAAGGAGAGGTCGGCGGCGGCTTGCATGTGCGCTGTTTCCCATGGGCTTTTGATAGCCCGAAGTTCGGCAATCAAAGACGAGCAATCCCGCAATTCTTTTCGCGGAAAAAGGTTTTGATAAAAGTGAAATTCTTTGACCGGCACGACATCCCATTCCAAGCCGAGTGTTTTGGGTAAATGGCCGTAAAAATCCCTGATGCGGTTGGGCGCCTCTTTGATGGATTTTATTTCAATCAGGTTTTTCAGGCCGGATTCGGCCCGGGCGCGCGGAAAATATTTTTTAACCAAAAGCAGCGGTTCGCCTTCGGCAGGCAAATAAAGAAAAGCGTTTTGGGAGGTGCCGCTGAAATAAAAAAGATCCACGCGCTGCATGATAAAGGCGGCGTCCAGCGAAGAGTCCCGAAGTTTTTCCTGCATGCGGTTGATGCGGGCGGCGATTTCTTCGGGGGGAACGATAAAGTCTGTAGTCATAAGATCTCATCAGGCGTTTAGGCTGAAGATGATAGCCGATTAGACTCATAGAATATAATTATCATTCGATATCATTTCCGGGTTCCTGAGGCAAGGGATTTTGAGCGGGCCGATTAGGATTGCTTATCCAAAACGCTCCGGGCGGAACGCGGCAGGTTTTCGATCGGGAACGGTTTGGTCAGGTAATCCGCGGCGCCCAATTCAAGGGCTTTCCGCACCAGATCGCTCGGGGCATATCCGCTGCAAATCAAAATCTTTGCTTTAGGGTCCAGGGCCATGATTTGTTGCAGACATTTGATTCCACCCATGCCCGGCATACCGACATCCAGAATAACCAGATCTATTTTAAAACGATTGTACTGTTTAAGGGCTTCTTCACCGTTCTGAGCCGTGTGCACTTCATAGCCGTGTTTCTCAAGTATTTCCCGGCCGATCTTTAAAATATCGCTTTCATCATCCACAAAAAGAATTCGTTCATGACCCAGGCTGAAGTTTATTTTTGGACCGTCGTTTTGCAAAAGCCCCGGAGTCGCCGCTTGTGCATGAAGAGCCGGAAAGTGAATCTTGAAACTGGCGCCTTGGCCGGGCTCGCTCAGCACATCGATAAAACCGTTATGATTTTTGACAATGGCATAAACCATGGCAAGACCCAATCCGGTGCCGTTGCTTTTTGCTTTTGTAGTGAAAAAGGGTTCAAAAATTTGTTTTTTAACTTCAGGCGTCATACCTGTGCCGGTATCCGTGACCGTCAAAAGAACGTACGGGCCGGGTTGGGCATTAAACCGGGTCAGGGGATGGTGTGCGGAAATCAGGACATTTTCAGTTTTAAAAATAAGCCGACCATGGTCCGGCATGGCATCTTTGGCATTGATACTTAAATTCATCAGGATCTGATCGATTTGACCGGAATCGGCTTTGATCAGGTTCAGATCCGCGGTTGAATAAACTTCAATGTCGATCATACGGGGAATGGTTCTGTGCAAGAGTTCCTTGATCTCTATGATTTTGGTATGCAGATTAAGAGGTTGCAGCTCGGAATGGATGCGCCGGCCGAAAGTCAGGAACTGACGTGTTAGGTCGCAGCCTTTGACGATGATTCTTTCTATTTTTTGAAAAATTTCATAATCAGGGTCTGTGCCGGCTTTCTCCAAAAGCGCGATTTGGGTATAACCGAGCACGGATTGCAGAATATTGTTGAGATCATGGGCAATTCCGGCAGCCAAATTAGCCAATGATTCCATTTTTTGAGCGTGAAAAAGCTGTTCCTCCAGTTCACGCTGTTCGAGCATGCGCGTGCGCAGAATCTGGATTTCATGCTCCAGTTGTTCGATTTTGTTATCCGAGTTTCCGATTTGAAGATTTTCCACAAACATCATTGGGTTACCGCCTTTCAGAGCGATCCGGAAATCAAGGCGTGATGCGTTCATTCAATTTACAGAAACGAAAAAATTTTTAAAAGAGCGTATCTGTAGTTTAGCAAATCTTATGCCACTTTTAAACCGGAGGGTCCGTTTTAAAATCCGATTATATTTATGTTCTTTTATGGAAAGAACTTTTCTTATGATCAAGCTTCGTCAGAATCGGAAATAGGGTCGTCGAACGTATTGCTCAGCAGCGTATTGCGATGGATGCCCAGAATTTCAGCTGCTTTTTTACGATTGCCGTGGACCTGTTCCAGTACTTCATCGATATAGCGCTGCCGAAAAGCGTGAGTGGCTTGTTTGAGGGTTTGGTTTAATAGGTCGCGGCGATCGTCGTCAAAACGGTAAAGGTCTTTAAGATGAATCGTGTTGCCTTTGGTGATGGTAAAAGACCTTTCAACAACATTCTGCAATTCACGGACATTCCCGGGCCAATCATATTCCAGCAGTTTATTAATAGCTTCTTTGGCGAAACATTTGGTTGTTTTTCCATTGTGTGCGGCATTCCATTCCAGAAAATAATCGAGCAACAAAGGGATGTCGTTTTTACGTTTTCGCAAGGGTGGGATAAAAATCGGAAAAACGTTTAAACGGTAAAAAAGGTCTTCACGGAATTTCCCCTGGCTGATCAGGTCTTTCAATTCCTTGTTGGAAGCGGCAATAAAACGGACATTGATCCGAATGATTTTATTGGAACCGACCCGTTCAAATTCCTTTTCCTGGATCACTCTTAAGAGCTTGGATTGCATGCTGATATCCAGCGTATCGATGTCATCCAGAAAAACCGTGCCTTTATCGGCTATCTCCAGTCTGCCGGTGGTGGTGTAGGCTGCGCCGGTAAAAGCGCCCCGGTGGTGACCGAACAATACGCTTTCCATTAGATTGGCCGGAATAGCGGCGCAGTTTACCACCACGAAAGGGTTGTTCTTGCGCGAGCTGAGATTATGCACAGCCCGGGCAGCCAATTCTTTACCGGTCCCGCTCTCACCCTGGATTAAAACCGCACCGCTGCTTTCCGCGATGGTTTGCATCAATTCAAAGATCTCTTTCATTTGCTCGTTTTCACCAATGATCTTTTGCAGAGGCTGACAGCGTTCCAGTTCTTCGCGTAAATAGGTCACCTCTTTGAGCAAGGTGTTTTTCTCCAATACACGATTGATAGTGGCAAGGACATCATCAATTAGAAAAGGCTTTAAAATATATTCATAAGCACCTGATTTAATGGCTTTAACGGCAGATTTAATTTCTTTGTCAGCCGTGATCATAATGATCTCGATATTGCTGTCTATCTTTTTGATAGTTTCGATAAGCTCGATTCCGGAAATATCGGGCAATAAAATATCCAGCAATGCGATGGCCACATTGTTATTGTTTAGAATCTCAAGGGCTTCTTTGCCGCTGCCGGCCAAAAAGACCATAAACTCATCTTTCAGCACCATGTTTAAGGACTGACGAATTCCGTTTTCATCATCCACAACCAAGATGGAGGCCCGTTTTTCCATATTCATGACCCTATAATCAAAATTTGAAAAGATTAGCGATTGGGGATCTCTAAAAATTAACTTTATCAACTACGAGACCCTTAAAAAATCGGCTAAGTATGAACGGTTAAACTCTAAAAAGGCGAATTTTTAGAGATCCCGGATTGTTAAGGTAAATTTTTCATATTTTTACATATCATCATAAATTAGAAAAAGCGTCAATAGATCTTAATTTTTAAATATTCCGAATAATGCCACGCCTCGGTTCTCCTGATAAAGCCAGAATCGAGAGCCCGATATTTTACTTGAAAATGACCGGGTTGCGTGCGAAATTGCATTATGGAAAAAGTCATCAGTTGCTTTATCTCGAGAACCATTCTTGATTATGTCAAACTACACGACAGCCAAAAATATGCTTTATTGTTCAAAGAGCTTGATCCGGAGGTCGATGGCCTCTCGGATCCTGAGGCTTATTTGCGCGATCCCCACCAGTGGATCTCCACCGAGGTTTGCCTGAAATTATTTGAAAAGGCCCGCTTCATCCTCAATGACGAAATGGCGGCTTTTCAGATCGGAAAATACGGGGTTGAAAACCTGGCATTGGGTTATGCCCAAAAAATTCTGCTCAAAACTTTATGGTCCTATCAAAGGGCTCTTAAGAACGCCCAGAAATTTCATGACCGTTGGGGTAAGACCAAACGGGTCGAATTGGTTGAACTGAATCGCGCGGATGCGGTCATGCGGCTGCATTGGGAGAGCCACTTGAGCCTTTCCAAGGATTTTTGCCTGATCAACAAAGGGATCTACAGCTACATGCCGGTTATTTGGGGCGGCAAACCGATCCGGCTCCAGGAACAATGCTGTTATTTTGACGGCGCGCCCTATTGCGAATACCGGCTGCAATGGCCGGCTCGCAACCGCTGGCACGAGTTGCGGTCGCGTTTTTTCACGACCCGCGCCGTGCTCAGGGAAACCGTCAAGGAGATGGAAGCCGATAAGAAGATCATCGAACAAAAGTATGACGAAGTCAATCGCTTGAATGCCGAGTTGCGCAACAAGATCCAGCAACTGCTTGCCCTCCAGGAAACCGGCAAAGCCATTCTTTCGGTGCTGGACCTTCCCGAAGTCCTCAACCGGATTATGAATCTTTTGTCCAGCCTTTGCAGCACCAAACGAGCGTTTATTCTGATCGTCGCGGAAGAGGAGCCGGAACTGAGATATCTCAGCGGCATCGGCCTGGAAGAACCGCTTCCGGAAGCCGTGCGCCATTACCGACTGCCGCTCGACGATGCGGACCATGTGCTGGCTCGAATCGTCCGCAGCGGCGAGGCCGAATATATCGCGGACCTGCAGCACGGGTCCCCGGCGCCGGGCGACATTCTCCAGGTTCTGGAAAAAGGGCTTCCCGCTTATCTCATGCCGCTGGTGGACGGGACCAAAGGGATCGGCGTTTTGGTTGTGGGCGGGGCCCATGAAAAGCAGGGGTCGCATGAAATTCGCGCTATATTGGATATCTTCACCCCCCAGATCGCCATTGCCATTGAAAACGCCCGGTTATACGGCAAATTAAGAGCTCAGATGACTGAAGTCAGCCGCTCTTTTGTCTTGTTGAGTCGCGCTGAAAAGTTTTCTTTCCTCGGAAACATCGCGGCCCGTTTGGCCCATGAGATCAAAAACCCGTTGACTTCCATAGCCGCCTTTATCCAGATGTTGCCGCAAAAATATGAAGACGAGGAATTCCGGACTCGTTTCCACGCCATTGCCATGGAGGAAACCGAGCGGGTGAACAACCTGATCACCGAACTGCTCGATCTGGTCAAGACCCGCGAGTCGCATTTCGATTTATGCTCCTTGAATCGATTGATTGAAAAAATGGTTTTGCTTGTTTCACCTCAAACCAATGCCAAACGAATTGAAGTCCCGTTGAAATTTACCCCGGAAGCCGATCGGGTTTGGATGGACGCCGAAAAGATGAAGCAGGTCATCCTGAATTTGCTCGGCAATGCCGTGGATTTCACGCCGGAAAACGGCCGGATTGAAGTCGAAACCCGGTCCGAGAAGGAGAGCGACGGACAAAGGACGGTTATCGTGCAGATCAAAGATAACGGCTCCGGCATTCCGCCGGCCAACCTCGGCCGAATTTTCGATCCCTATTTCACCACCAAGCATAAAAGCGATCAGCACAACGGCACCGGATTGGGGTTGTTCATCGCTCATCAAAACATTCAGGACCACGGCGGGCAGATTGAAGTACAGAGTCTGCCCGATCAACATACAACGTTTACTTTGTATTTTCCGGCCGATCCGCCCAAAAATAGGGTTAAAAAATCGGCCGCTTAGACCGGATGTTATAAGGAGATCCGCATGACCCCACCATTGAAACGATTGAATGTTTTTTCCGGACGACCGGGACCTTTGCTGCTGGTGATCATGGACGGCATCGGTATCGGGCCGCGCAACGACAGCAACGGCGTTTTTTTGGCTCAGGCGCCCCATCTGAACCGGTTGTTCGCTTCCGCGCTTTATACGGAATTACGCGCCCACGGCACGGCCGTCGGGCTGCCCACGGATGAGGACATGGGCAACAGCGAAGTCGGACACAATGCCTTAGGCGCCGGCCGGGTTTTTGATCAGGGTTCTTCCTTGGTTCATAAAGCCATTGCCGGCGGTCATATCTTCCGGACCGAATTGTGGTCGCAAATCCTGCAAAAAGGCCGGCAGGGCCGTACGATTCACTTTATCGGTCTGCTCTCGGACGGCAATGTCCATTCGCATATCGAACAATTATACGCGCTCATCGACCAATGCGCCGCGGCCGGCATGCCCCGCGTGCGCGTGCATGCTCTGGCGGACGGCCGGGACGTGGGCGAACGCTCGGCTCTGAATTATTTTATTCCATTGGAGCAGAAACTCTCGGCACTTTCAGATGCGAAAAAATATGATTATCGGATCGCATCCGGCGGCGGCAGAATGAAAGTCACCATGGACCGCTATAATGCCGATTGGAACATCGTCAAAAAGGGCTGGGACGCGCATGTGCGAGGGCTGGGCCGTTTATTTTCCAGCGCGGAACAAGCCATTCGGACTTATTACGCGGAAGATCCGCATATCACGGACCAATACTTGGATTCTTTTGTTATTACAGGTTCGGATGGAGAGCCGAACGGCAGAATATCGGACGGCGACGCGGTTATTTTCTTCAATTTCCGGGGCGATCGCGCCATTGAAATTTCGCGCGCTTTTACGGAGAAAGAATTCAGGGAATTTGAACGCGGCCCTTTGCCGGATGTGCTTTTCGCCGGGATGATGCAATATGACGGCGACACGCACATGCCGCCGAATTTTCTGGTTGCGCCGCCGGTAATCGATCGCACCATCAGCGAATACCTTTGCGCGACCCAAGTGCGTTCTTTTGCCGTTTCCGAAACTCAAAAATTCGGCCATGTCACTTATTTTTGGAACGGCAACCGTTCCGGATATATTGATTCGGTTCTGGAGACCTATGCGGAAATTCCATCGGACCGGATCGAATTCGACCAGGCGCCTAAAATGAAAGCCTTTGAGATCAAGAATAAAGTGAATGAATTATTAAAAACAGGCTCCTACCGGTTCGGACGGGTCAATTTCGCCAACGGCGACATGGTCGGCCATACCGGCAATATGCCGGCCGTGATTACAGCCGTAGAAACCGTGGATCAATGCATCGGAGAAATCCTAAAAACGATCGAAGCACTGAAAGGGATCGCGATCATTACCGCCGATCACGGCAACGCCGACGAAATGTTCAGCGTGGACGCCAAAGGCCGTAAAAACGTGCGGACCGCTCATTCCCTGAATCCGGTCCCTTTTGTCATCTATGACCCTCTTTTTCAAGGCGAATATGGTTTGGCCTCAGTGGACAAGCCGGGGCTTTCCAATGTGGCGGCGACCTTGTTGAATTTATTAGGGTATGAAAAACCGGAGGAGTATGATCCGTCTCTTATCGCCTTTAGATAAACGAAAGGCTCAGGTTATCTGGTTCACGGTTGACAACCCGCATTTTTTATTGTGCGTTAACCTTAACTGCTTTCGAACATTGAACCGTGAACCTTGGAACTTTGAACCGGTACAGTGATTATGCCATGACTGAAGAACGGAATAAATTCATGCATCAACGTTGGCTTGTTTTCGCGATTGCTTCAGCGCTATTCTTTCTTTCGCAGTTCTATCGCTCCGCGAATGCGGTGATATCCGCCCAACTTTTACACGATCTGCATCTGGATACGGCCGGGTTGGGTGTTCTTTCGGCTGCGTTTTTTTATGCCTTCGCTTTCACCCAGATCCCGATCTCCATCTGGATCGATAAAACCGGCGCTAAAATAATTATGAGCATCCTTTCTTTGGCCGGCTTGGCCGGCGCTTTTCTTTTCCCTTTGGCCGATAATATGGCTTTAGGCTTGGCCAGCAGAATCCTGCTCGGTGTCGGCATGGCCTGCAATATGATCGGGACGCTAAAACTGGTCACGGTCTGGTTTGATGCGCGGCATTTCGCCACCCTGACCGGAGTCATCTTTGCCATCGGTTATCTGGGCAATATGACCGCCACGACTCCGCTGGCTTTGTTGGTTCAGACGATCGGTTGGCGTCCTGCTTTTCAATTCATCGCATTTGTATATTTATTTTTACTGATTCTTTTCTATGTGCTGGTTAAAGAAAAAAAGAACCCCGCAGGAGTTCAAACGGAACGGATTGCGGAGCAATCGGGCCGCGCGATTTTTTTCAATTTCAAGCATTTGTTTCAAAATAAAGATTTCTGGATCATTTCCATGTCCACGGCCGTGAGTTACGGCATTTTCGCCGCTTTTCAGACGCTTTGGGCCGGTCCTTATCTGATGGAAGCACTGCAGCTTTCCGCCTTGGCTGCGGGCAATCTTATTTTTTTCCTGAACCTGGGTTTGGTTCTGGGCGGTCCCAGCTGGGGATTTTTTTCAGACCGCGTTTTTAAAACCAGAAAATGGATCGTGTTTGCGGGTCAATGCTTTTTGTTGCTGATTTTTATTTGTTTGATTTTTCTGCCCAGGACCGTCGGCCCGGTCACGCTGATTTTGCTTTTTTTGGCGTTCGGTATTTGCCGTTCGAGCGGAATGCTGATGTACCCGCATATTAAGGAACTCATGCCGCCGGCCATGGCCGGCACCGCCATGACGGGCATCAATTTTTTTACCATGATCGGGCCGGCGCTTTTGTTGCAAGGGATCGGCACTCTGATGCAAGCCTTATATCCCTTGAATTCCCGGGGACCCGAAGCTTTTAGGGCCGCTTTTTTGCTGTGCGCCGTCTGTTTAGCGATCGTGATCCTGCTTTACGGCTTTACTAAAGACACCCGAGTTCATGATCGAAAAAACATATAGGGAACTTTTTAGGACATGCGTTGTCTAAATAAATGAGCAATGCGATTGAAAATAATAATCAAATCTCGGCACGGGATTTGGACGATCAACTGGTACGCGCCTTTCAATCGGGACAGACAAAGGCTTTTGATCAATTGGTTATAAGGCATCAGGATCGGGTGTTTACGGTCTGTTACCGTTTTTTAGGAAACGAGCAGGAAGCGCGTGATATGGCTCAAGAAATATTCATAAACGTTTACAGGCATTTAAACGGTTTTCGGGCTGAAGCGGCTTTTTTTACCTGGCTGTACCGGATTACCGTCAACAGCTGCAAAAACAGGTTAAAATCTTTGGAATATAAATACCGTAAAAAGCAGGTTTCATTATCCGGTCCCTTCCAAACCGAATCGTCGCAATCCAAAGAAATGGAAGATGGCCAGCCATCGGCATTGGCTGCTTTGGAAAAAAAGGAAAAAGGGCAGATGATCCAAAAAGCCATTGACGCCTTGCCAAAGGAACAGAAAATGATGATTGTTTTAAGGGATATCGAAGGGTTGGCTTATGAGGAAATCATCAAACTGACCGGATTGCGGCTGGGCACGGTTAAATCCAAATTAGCCCGGGCCAGAATTCTCTTGCGGGAAAAACTCAAAGGAAAGGTTTAGACATGCGGTGCGCGCGTGTAAAAGGGTTGCTTTCAGATTATATGGACGGCCGGTTGGATACCGATCGGGCGGCTTTGGTCGAAAATCATCTGGCCCAATGCGCAAAATGCCAAGAGGAACTGGCCTCCCTCAAGGCTTTGGTCCATGAATTACGTTCCCTGGAACCGCTCAAGGCGCCGGAGGGTTTTCTCGCAAGTATTCACAGTCGTTTGGAAAAAGAGACCTTTTGGGCGCGCGTCAAAGCCTTCCTATTCATACCGGCCCGGATTAAAATTTCCATGGAACTGGCTACGCTGACCGCGACGGTGGTCGTTGCCTTTTTTGTTTTTCACCTGGTTCCTTTTACTCCTTCAGAGAAGTCATTGCAGTTTCAAGCTTCCAAAAAAAACAAAGAGACGCCCTTGCCGGCTCTTTCCGCTCCAGCTCCAAAGCCCGCCGAATCCGGGCCGGATGATCAGGCTAACGGGTCTTCGCAGATTTTTTACGATTCTCAACCGCTCAATAAAGCCGATTCGGCCACTCAACTCGCGGAAGGGAAGGGGGAATCAGCGCAAAAAGATTTGCGGCAAAACAGAAAGTCCGTGGATTTAGCGGCTCCGTCGCCGGAGGCGGTCAAGCGCGAGCGCGGAACGGAAGCGGTTCCGCAAACGGCGGCCAAACCGGTTGCTCCGGCTCCGCTTGTGGCCCAGGATACTAAAAAAGAAGAAACAGTTGTTTATTCGATAGCGCCCTTAAAGGAAAGTGAACAGTCTGCTCTGGAAAAACAGAAAACCGTGCTCGCGGCTGCTCCGGAAACCGATGCTTTGGGCGACGAGCTGAGCAAAGAATCGGGTCGCATACCATTGAGTCTGACCCTTGCTTATTCCAAAAACCGGGCTGTTCAATCCGTGCCGCCCGGCTCGTCGGTTCCATCTGCGTCCGTATCAATCCAAAAGCAGGTCTCGCCGGCGAGCGGCGTGAGTTCCATAAGCCGGGGCCAAGCCGGTACGGAGTCGCTGAAGAGTAAAAGCGCAGCACGGGTCGGTAAAGGAACAGCGGCCGCCATTGCCTTTTCGCATCAACCGCTTGAAGATGCTTTTTCAAGCATCAAAGGAATGCTTCCGCCTTTGGGCGGCCGGATCAGGCAGGCCGAACGGAATAAAGAAACCCAACAGCCTGAATTTTTGGATATTGAAATTCCGGCTCAAAATTACGAAAAATTTATTGCTCTGTTAAACGAGATGGGAACCCTGAATACGCCTGCAGAGATGACCGGTCAATCATCTCCGCAAACCGTCCGGATCCGCTTGCAGCTGATATTTCAGGATTAACTTGAAGGGATCTCTAAAAACAAACTTCATCAACAACGAGAACCGCGAAAATAAGCCAAATAGTATCTTGCAAATTAAATTCCGCTCAAAATGGTTTAAATTTTCATCACATACTTCACCCTCCCCTGTAACAACTTTTGCGATTCATAAAAGTTGTGACCCATCCCATCAAGGGAGAGGAACTTAGCGCACGGTTCTTTTCTCTCCCCCTGTGGGAGGGATTAAGGGAGGGGGTTCTGGCTCGTCCGGGTTGGGAAAGAGGCAATATCCTTAGATGACGAATTTTAGAAACCCCGTTGAGGTAACCATTTGGCATCTTTTTTGTAGAAATAGCGGGTAGTTCATTTCGATAAGTTGAAAGTTTTTGTGCTGTATTGTTATTACGACAGGATCTCGGATCACGTGGAAAGGTTACTTAGGACCCGCGTCAAAATAAGTTGAACCATAAAGGGTTGTAATTAATTAAGGCGTAAGGTCGATTTTGGAATGCGGCGACGCGTCGCCGCTTTAAAAGCGCGGACGCGTCCGCGCATTCCAAAAGGTCTTTACTTGT
>RPPU01000053.1 GCA_003819975.1 Desulfobacteraceae bacterium | reverse complement strand
TGCGCTGATCGATCATGACGACTTGGTTGTTTCTCCAATAAATAGTCGGCAACATAGAAGTGCCTAAAATGCCTAAAGTTAAAAGTGACTAAAGTTGAGCGGAAAAGGTTTAAAAGGTTAAGTGAAAAGACTCTGCTTATGCTTTTTGCGTTTCTTCCTTTTCATAACTCTAAAAATTCATAATCCTCCAATGAAGTTTAATTTCTTGAATTTATATTTTGCTTATAGTGATTATAGGATTATTTTCAATTTGCAAAACTTGACACCTTTCTTACGTGATACCTTTCTTGCGCGGTTGTATTTTCAGTAAATAGTTACCAATATATCCTATTGCTTATGAATCTGATAATTCGTTCACTCCTCTTTTCCTTCCCAAAGGATAGTCTAACGCTGGATGTGACCGGACGGTAAAAACCGCAACTTTTTAAAAGTCCGATTGACGGACTTGTTATGTTACGCGACGTACTCCCAGCAATACAGCCTCGAGGTCGGCTTGAGCTACGGATGAATTACCAAAAGTGTCTTGGCGCATGGCCGCCACCATATCGGCGAAGGCGCTGCACTGTTCGTTGGTATTCATTGTTGCGCCCAAGCGTTCAAATTTCGCAAAAGCAACAATTACAGCCGGGGCGCCGTAAAGCGAAATTCTGCATTTGGCATCGGCAGTTTTTGCACCCAGTTGCCGTCCCTCTGCTGAGTTTCTTTGGTGCCCAAGATTTGCGAGTTCACTTACGCATTGCAAGTAATCAGCGTATGCCTTTGCTCTGAGGTCGCGCTGGTGTTTTTTGTTATCGAGGTGCCGAGAGAACAGAAACTGCAATACGGCACCAACAACAAGGCCGATAAGAGAATAGACGGCGGTATTCACCATGCCTCCTTTGCAATATAATAATGTCTTTAACTCCAAAAAGCTTACGGTCAAATCTTCTGTCTGCACTCCAAGCGTGGAAAAATGGACTATCTTACCCGCTCCGCCTTCGGCATCGCCACCGGATGTTCCGCGACCACGGTCGGCAAGCCGGTCTTGTCCAGGATGGCAATGAAGGGGTCCGGGTCCAGTTCTTCGATATTCATCATGGTTTTCACGTCCCATTTGCCGTTGGCGATCAGCATGGCCGCGGCCACGGGCGGCACGCCGGCCGTGTAGCAGATGGCCTGGGACTCCACTTCCTTATAGCACTCGGCATGATCGCAGGAATTGTAAATAAAAATCTCTTTATGCTTGCCGTTTTTCTCTCCAATGACGTAATTGCCGATGCAGGTCTTGCCCGTATAGTTCGGCGCCAGGGATAAGGGATCCGGCAGAATCGCCTTGATAAGCTTGAGCGGAACCACTTCCAGGCCCTCGGCGGTCCGAACCGGTTTTTCCGAGGTCAACCCCAGATTGGTCAACACCGTGAACACGTTGATGTAGTGATCGCCGAACCCCATCCAGAAACGGATGCTGTTGGCGTCGACGTTCTTGGACAAGGAATGCAACTCATCATGACCGTTCAAATAGATCGGCATCTTGCCGACCACCGGAAAGTCGTAGATCATCTTAATGGAATGAACTTTTTCCATCACCCACTTCCGGTCGATCCAGGTCCACACTTTCTTGAACTCCCGAAAGTTGATCTCCGGATCAAAATTCGTGGCAAAGTATTTGCCGTGATTGCCCGCGTTGACGTCCATGATGTCGATGGTGTCGATCTTGTCGAAATGATGCTTCACGGCCAGGGCGCAATAGGCGTTCACCACGCCCGGATCGAAACCCGCGCCCAAAATCGCGGTAATGCCTTTTTCCTTGCAGCGCTCCTTGCGCTTCCACTCGTAGTTGGCGTACCAGGGCGGATCTTCGCAGACCTTGTCCGGATCTTCGTGAATCGCCGTATCCATATAAGCCGTGCCGGTCTCGATGCAGGCTTCCAGCAAGGACATGTTCACATAGGCCTGCGCCAGATTGATCACGATCTCCGAATTCGTCTCCCGGATCAGTTTGACCGTGGCCGGGATGTCCAAGGCGTCGATCTGCCGGGAATACAGTTTTTTATTCTTATCTTTCAGATGATTCTTTCTTTTAACGCTTTCGATAATCGCATCGCATCGCTGCTGCTTGCGCGAAGCAATGCAGATATCGCCCAGCACATCGTTTTGCATGGCGCATTTATGCGCCGCCACATGCGCCACGCCGCCGGCGCCCACAATCAAAACATTCTTTTTCATTGAACGACCTCCTTTAATGAATGCCTCTTTTAGGCTTCTTATTCCAAAACCTTTGCGCCTTTGCGCCACTGGAGTAATTTCAGGCAGTTATGAAATTACGTCTTTGGCGCGAGAATCTTACCGCAAGAAATTACGATAAGCTATCAAGAAAATCTTTGTACTCGAACCTGCGCACCACTTCAATTTTTCCGCTCAACCGCTTTACTGCGATGGCCGGCATTTGCAGTCCGTTAAACCAGTTCTTTTTAACCATCGTATATCCGCCGGCATCGCTGAATTTGATCATGCTGCCGATCTTGAGCGGCGACGGAAAACGGTATGTACCGAACACATCTCCGGCCAGGCAGGAGCGTCCCGCAACGGTATACTTGTAGCGCCCCCGGCCACCTTGTTCGATCTTGCCCGGCAAGCGATACATCAACAAATCCAACATATGCGCCTCAATGGAAGCGTCCACGATAGCGATATCGACCCGGTTGTGCACAATGTCCAGCACCTTGGTTACCAACTCCGTTGATTGCGTGATCGTGCTCTCACCGGGCTCCAGATACACCTGCACCCCGAAGCGCTCGCCGAACTCTTTTAATTTGCAACAGAATTTCTCGACCGGATAGCCGGGCTTGGTAAAATAGAGCCCGCCGCCCAAACTGACCCAGTCCAGTCGCTGCAGGATCGAGCTGTACGTGCGGCTGATATAATCCAGATTCTTACTGAAATCTTCAAAATCGTCGTTTTCGCAATTATAATGAAACATCAAGCCATTAATCAGCGGCAGGGCCTTGCGGAGCGCTTGTTTGTCGATCACGCCCAGGCGCGAAAACCGGCGCGCCGGGTCCGCCAGATCAAAATGGGAATAACTCCGGCCCGGATTCACCCGCAAGCCGACTTGACGGCCGCGCACTCGGGAGTGAAAACGCCTCAATTGGGATATGGAATTAAAGATAACGGTATCGGCATATTCGCTGATTTCCCGGATATCCGCGTCCGAATACCCCGGAGAATATATGTGCACCTCTTTGCCGAATTTCTCTTTGCCTAGCCGCGCCTCATAGGGCGAACTGGCCGTGGTTCCGTCCATATACTCCCGCAGCAGCGGAAACACGCCCCAGGCGGCAAAGCATTTAAGCGCCAGAACGAATTTCGCGCCCGAACAATCCCGGACCTGTTTGATGATTTTCAGGTTGCGCAGCAGTTTGCGTTCGTCAATCAGATAATAAGGGGTCTCCAGTTTCATAACCGTCCATTCCTACTGTTCGATTAAAATGACGCTCACGATGCCCAACAAAATTCCCAACTTATTCACCAAGGTCAGCTTTTCTTGAAATAGAAATACGCCCAGCAAGGCAACGACAATGAGGTTCAGTATCGTAAAAATCGATATGGATTTCGATAATAGTTCGTATTTCAGCGAAAACGCCCAAAAAATGGCGCCGATAAAATAGATGAACAACCCGCCGATCAGCAATAGGTTGTGATGGACCATGGCCCATTTTTTCAGCACCACATCGCCGATTGCCTCCAACAGGACGCCCGTAATGATGCAACCCATAAACAACACCGCGGGGGAACGAGTCGCCAAAAAGTTTTTCATGAAATCCTCCGATTGCAAGACGGGTTATGCGATAAGACGCGGATTCATCCTTTTTTCCCGAACCCTTGAGCCCTTTAAACCTTGGCCGTTTAAACATACGAGCCCGGCCTGCTTGCGGCAGGCCAGGCTCATATCATCCATCTCTGCAAACGATCCGGGCGAAACCCGGCAACCGGTTTATAGACTGACCTTTTCCCTCCAGCGAAAGCGGTCTTCTTTGTCGGCGTACTGAATGGCGATGATCTCATTGTAAAGTTTCAGCGACAATTCGCCCATTTTGCCGCCGGCCACCATATGATTTTTATTCTGATAGCAAATTTCTCCCACCGGAGAAATCACGGCCGCCGTGCCGGTGCCGAACGCTTCCTGCAGCTTGCCGTTCTCCGCGGCTTGCACCACTTCCTTAATCGAAAGCGGCCGCTCCGAAACTTTCAAACCCCACTGCCGGGCCAGATGCAACACCGAATCGCGGGTAATGCCGGGCAAGATGCTGCCGTTCAAAGGCGCCGTGATCACTTCCTGATCGATCACGAAAAACATGTTCATGGCGCCCACTTCTTCCACATATAAATGCTCTTTGGCATCCAGCCAAAGGACCTGGGCAAAGCCTTTTTCCTTGGCTTTTTCAGCCGCCAAAATACTGGCTGCGTAATTACCGGCGGTCTTGGCCTCGCCGATGCCCCCCACAGCCGCCCGGATATACTGGTCTTCCACGTAGAGCTTAACCGGGTTAAGGCCTTCTTTGTAATAGGCGCCCACCGGGCCCACGATGATGTAAAAAAGATATTGCTGAGCCGGTCGCACGCCCAAATGAGGTTCGGTGGCGATCATGGTGGGGCGGATGTAAAGCGATGTACCCGCACTCTTGGGAATCCACTCTTTATCCAACAGGATCAGTTTTTTCAAGCCTTGTAAAACCAGTTCAATGTCCACCTCCGGCATACAAAGCCGGGCCGCGGAACGGTTTAGTCTCTTAAAATTTTCCCGCGGCCGGAAAAGATATAGATCCTTATCCTTGCCGTAATAGGCCTTTAATCCCTCGAAAATTTCCTGCCCGTAATGCAAGCCCATGGCAGCCGGGTCGATCTGCAAACTCCGATAGGGTTCGATTCCGGGATTCAACCAACCCTTCCCTTTTTCGTAATTCATTAAAAAGAAATGATCGGAAAAGATCATTCCAAAACCCAGCTTGGACTCATCGGTCGGTTTCGATTTCAATTGCTCCGGTTTAGCGGTTTTAATAGTGATTTCCATGGCCCCTCTCCTTTCAAAATCGTGATATTTTATGGGCAGCCACTGTGTCGAACATCTTCAAAATTTATTTGCCGGGGTTAAAAACATTTCATTACCATAAGGTTTTTATAAACTCAATATTATTATCGCAATTTCATTTTAGTTCGATAAAATCGTAAATCATCTGTTTTTTTTCTTAAAATCCGGGCGCCAAGGCATGATTTTTGTAAGAATGAGCTGTGGTTCTCTATGCCCTGTTTGATATTGGAAAGGACAAGCCGATGCCATCTTACTGAATAAATTGAATATTTTTTAATTGGAGTTAATATTTAGCAAGATCCGCTCCCAATGTTTGGCAAGCTCTTGACTCTGGTTTTTTAGGCGGATCCCAAATATCTGTCATGCAGATCAAAAAACACTAGGAGCCTTTTTTATTCATGCCGGCCAAAACCAAAATGGAATTGCAAAAAGAGCTGGAACGGCTCCATCTGCAACTAAATGATCTGAATCAAGCCAAACGGGCCGAAAAGATCAGCCAGGCCCTGATTGCCATCTCGAATGCCGTTTATACAACTTCAAACCTGGATGAATTATACAGCACGATCCATCGGATCTTGGCGCAAGTGATCGATGTCACAAATTTTTACATTGCCCTCTATCATAAAGAAAACGACCTGATCTCCTTCCCATTCTTTATCGACCAGCGCGATCCCTGTCCCGCGGGATATAGCCTCAACACCAAAGAATCTTTGACCGTCGAGGTTATTCTGACCGGCAAGCCTATTCTGATTAAAAAGAAAGAACGAATGCGGCAATTGCGCGATAAAATGAAAAATACAAGCACCATCGCCGCAGTTTGGCTGGGCGTACCCTTGATCGTCAAAGGTGAAGTTAACGGCGTCATGACCACTCAGAATTACGAAGATCCCGATTCTTACGATCAAAAGGATGTGGATACGTTTATTTATGTCTCCAAACAGGTCGCCATTGCCATTGACCGCAAGCGCACGGAAGAAGCCCTGAAAGCCAGTGAAACCCGTTACCGCAAACTGGTTGAAAACATCGATGAAATCATCTATGCCACCGACCGATCCGGCGCATTCACCTATATCAGTCCGGCTGTTTTAAAACTCACCGGATACAACCAGGAAGAAATCACGGGATGTGCCCTATCCGCATATGAAAACCCTACTCCCGCCCGCACCGCGGAAGCCTGGCGGCGCTACCCGATTCAACCCGAGCAAGAGAACAAGGATTATTCATTTCAAGGCATCATCCATCCGGATGATCGCTCCAAAATGGCCGATGTGCTTCAAAAAGCCGTGGAAACCTTGTCACCCTACACCGGCGAGTACCGGATCGTCCGCCGGGACGGCCGCTTCAATTGGGTTTATGAAAAAGGAGCTGTTTTCGCCGAAAATGCGGGCGCCCGGCGGCTGGAGGGCATCATCTTCGATATTCAGGAAAGAAAACATGCCGAAGAAATAAAAAACGTTCTTTTCACCATCACCAATGCCGTGAACACCACTTTCAATCTGAACGAACTCTATAAAACCATTCACTTCGCCATGGGCCGCATCATGAATGTGACCAATTTTTTTATCGCCCTCTATCATCCGGACCGGGATGCTCTCTCCTTCCCCTATTACATCGATTCGGTGGACGATCCCGTTCCGGAAATCGCGCATATCAGCAAGACGTTCACCTTCAGCGGCTATGTGGTTCAAACCGGCCGGTCCTTGTTGCTCACCAAAAAGGAATTTTTGGAAATGGCGGAGGCGGCCCACAAAAAGCATGTCGGCATGGCTCCGGAGGTCTTGCTGGCCGTACCGTTGAAGGTGCGCGGCGAATCCATTGGCGTGATGGCCGCCCAAAGCTACACCAACCCCGACCAATACAACCACAAAGATCTCGATGTCTTTAACGCCATCTCAGAACAAGTTGCTTTGGCCATTGAGCGCAAACGCGCCGGCGAAGAGCTGAAGGAAAGCGAAGAACGCTACCGTCACCTGGTGGACAACATCGACGATATTATCTTTTCAGTCGATGACCGGGGCCGCTTTACTTACCTCAGCCCGTCCATAGAGTCTATTACCGGATACGAGTTGAATACCATAAAAGGCCGCTTCATCGACAGAGGGAAAAACGGCAACGATTTACCGCCGGCATGGCCGACTCGCGATCATCCGGCTATCGCCGGGCCGGCCGGGTTCCTGCTTGAACAGATGATCCACATGGACGATCGCAGATGGGTTCTGACTGCCCTTCAAGAAGCAATCCAAAATCTCTCTCACTACGCGATCGAATATCGCATTATAAAAAAAAACGGGCGGGACCACTGGGTTTATGAAAAAGGCATTGCCTTTGAAGACCCTGCGGGAAACATACGGGTCGAAGGAATGATCCAGGATATCCACGAACGCAAGCACGCGGAAGAAGTGAATCGGGCCTTGTTCGGCATCTCCAATGCGGTCAACACGACCCTCAACCTGGATGAACTTTATAAATTAATTCATCAATCCTTGAGCCGGATTGTGGATACAACCAATTTCTGGATTGCTTTATATAACAAGGAAAAAGACTCCCTATCGTTCCCCTATGTGGTGGATACGGTGGATGACCCGGCTGCCTTTGTCGAACAGTTCCAGGTGAGCAATCCCAATACACCCGACCGCGCCAGCGAAGTGATTCAAACCGGTCAGCCGGTTTTGAGCACTAAAAACGATTTGTTGGCGGAACTGAATAAGAAAAGCCGGAAGGCGCCTTTTACCGTTTCCGAGATCTGGCTCGGCGTTCCGCTAAAAATCCGCGACGAAGTCATCGGCGTCATGGCGGTTCATAGTTTTACCGATCCCAATCTTTACGATAAGAAGGATGCGGAAATTCTCCTCTCGGTTTCGGAACAGGTCTCTTTGGCCATTGAACGCATGCGCATCAATGAAATTCTTCGACAAAGCGAAGCGCGTATCAAAGCGCTTTCCCAGCAAACCGAGCAATTCAGCCTGGCGGCCGCCTCCATTATCGCCATGAAAGACGAAAAAGAGATTTTTGAGCGCATCAGCAGGGCTATTGTGGAATATTCCGATTTCAACCGCCTTTTAATGTCCTATTTTAAAGAAGAACCTCCCTACCGGGATATCATCGGCCATGGCGGAGTGGAACCGGATGTTATTGAGCGCTTGCGAAAAGTCGCGGCCCCCAAAAGTTATTACCACAAAGTATTTGATGTGGGCATCAAACGGGGCCAATTTTCCTATTATCTCCCGCACACAAGAAAAGAAGTACTAAACAAAGATGCAGCGGTCTTCGGTAAAGGCCCCGTCCCGGAATCGGAAAATGCCTGGCACCCGGACGATATGCTCTTTGTCCGCATGAATGACGAGCAAGGTAACTTGATCGGCGTGATCTCCGTGGACTCTTCAAAATCAAGCAAAAAACCGACCGACGAGACCGTGCGGCCCCTGGAAATTTTTTCAAGCCTGATTTCCCAGATTATCCTTTACAATAAAACTCAAAAAGAACTGAAAACGGCAAAGACCAAGGCCGAAAGCATGAACAAGGAACTTTTAAACGTAAACCGCGAACTGGCGCTTACCATTGACAAGGCCAATGAGATGGCCAAACAAGCCGAAATAGCGACAAAATTAAAAAGCGAGTTTTTGGCCAACACCAGTCATGAAATTCGAACGCCGCTTAATGCCATTATCGGCCTGACCGATCTTTCCCTCGAAACCGAACTAACGGAAAAGCAACGCGAATACCTGACTTTGATTAAAAATTCCAGCCGGTCCCTTTTGGGGATCATCAACGATATTTTGGATTTATCCAAAATAGAAGCCGGAAAATTGGAATTGGAGCAAACCGAATTTAATCTTCATGATGTGATGGACAGCCTCTCCGATATGTTTTCAAACCGCGCGGCCGAAAAGCAAATTGAGCTGATTGTTTCGATCGCCAAAGATACGCCCTATTTATTGGTCGGCGATCCCTTGCGGGTACGGCAAATCTTGGTCAACTTGGTCAATAACGCCATAAAATTTACAAATACGGGCGAAGTGGTTGTCAGGGCCGAATGGATCAAATCGAATGCTGAAAGAGTTTGGTTGCGGTTTTCCGTCACCGACACCGGCATAGGAATCGCCAAAGAACAAATCCCCAAACTATTCGCCTCCTTTGTCCAAGCCGACGGTTCCACAACCCGGAAATATGGAGGCACCGGCTTAGGCTTGGCCATATCCAAGCAACTGGTCGGCATCATGGGCGGGCAGATGGATATGGAAAGCAACCCGGGCATAGGCAGTAAATTTTTCTTTGAAGTCGCCTTTGGGCAGCACGCTAAGGTAAAAAGCGATCCCATCGCTTTTACCGAAGAGCGCCCCGGCTTGCGGGTATTAATCGTTGACGACAACCTCACCGCCCAAATCATCATCAAGGAAATGCTCTCGTCTTTTTCGTTCAAAAGCACCGCGGTGGGTTCCGGCCGGGAGGCATTGGAAACTCTGAATAAAACCATCGGCAAAGAACCCTATGATCTGATTCTGATGGACTGGCGCATGCCCGGCCTGGACGGCATCGAAACAACCCGCTATATCCGCAACATCAATCCGTTCAGCAAAATTCCCGTTATTATCATGACGGCCTTTGGCAGGGAAGAAATCCTCAAGCAGGCCGATCAATCCGGAGCCAATGGCTTTCTGCTCAAACCGATCAAGCAATCCGTGCTGCTCGATACCATCATGAATGTTTTCGGCCAAAAAGCCGCGACATCCATCGGAAAGCAATTGACATCCGCCAAAAAAACCGCGGCCTCTAAAACCCTTAAAGGGATCCGGGTTCTTTTGGTCGAAGATAACGCCATAAACCAAAAAGTCGCCATCGAAGTTTTAAACAACGTTCAAGTGGAAGTGGAAACCGCAAAAAACGGCTTGGAAGCCGTTGAAGCCGTCGGCAGGAAAAAATACGATATGGTGTTGATGGATATCCAGATGCCGGAGATGGACGGTTATGCCGCCACCCGTGAAATCCGTAAGCGGCCCGATCTAAATAAACTCCCCATCATTGCCATGACGGCGCACGCTATGAAAGGCGATCGCGAAAAATGCCTGGAAGCCGGCATGAATGATTATGTCAGCAAACCGATTGAGGTGGATCAACTGCTGGCAACCATGCGAAAATGGCTCGATCCGCTCAAACCGACCGCCGATGAATCATTGCTTTCGGATTCGGAAAAGATCGAGCAAAGTCCGTCCGCGGGTGTTTCCGTTTTTCCGCAGGAATTACCGGGCATTCAGGTCCAAACCGCCCTGAAACGATTATCCGGCAATACGGAGTTGCTTGCGAAAATTATTATTGAATTTTGCGACGAATATTCCGATGGCGTACAAAAACTCAAGCAATGGATCGCCGTTGAAGATAAAGAACAAGCCCTGAGGTTGGCGCATACCATCCGCGGGGTTTCCGGCAATATTTCCGCTTTAGAGCTTCAGCACGCCAGTCATGAAATAGAGATCGTCATCAAACAAGACCGGATACCCGACCTTGATTCTTTATACGATTTATTCGGTTCCGCTCTTGAAAAAGTTTTGGCATCCGGGTCGATACTGCGGGAAATGCAAGCCACCGCCGGCGGATGCACGGGCAAAGCCTTATCGGCTGAAGAGATCGAACAGGGTTTGACCCAAATTTCAAACCTGTTGGCGAATAATGATTTAACGGCTGAAGAAATTTTCTCTAAATTCAAACCGAATCTTTCCAAAAGGGTTTCACGGGATCAGCTCGATATTTTGGAAAATCATATCCGTAATTTTGATTTTGAAAAAGCCGGTTTGATTTTAGAAGACATCGTTCAAGAATTGCACATCGCAATGAAAGGATCCAATCATGGAATTACCCCCCAATAAACAAACCATTTTGATCGTGGACGATGCCCCGGCCAACATTAAAGTGCTGGGTGAAGCCCTAAAATTCGATTACCACATTATCGTGGCGACGAATGGCGAAAAAGCGCTTCAGATTGCCGCCTCTTCAAAACCGCCCGATTTGATTCTGATGGACATCATTATGCCCGGCATGGACGGATATGAGGCATGTAAAAAACTGAAACAAGAGGAGCAAACCCGCAACATCCCGGTTGTGTTCATTACGGCCAAAGACCAGGAAGAAGATGAAACCCATGGTCTGGAATTGGGGGCCGTTGATTATATTACCAAACCTTTCAGCCTGCCGATCGTCAAAGCCCGCGTCAAAACCCATCTGGAGTTAAAACGACATCGCGACAATCTCGAACACCTTTCCGCTTGCGACGGATTAACCGGCATCCCGAATCGCCGCCGATTTGAGGAAATGTTCGACCAGGAATGGAAACGGTCCATCCGCCAAAGCCGGCCCTTGTCCCTGGTCATGATGGACATTGATTATTTTAAGCTGTTTAATGATCATTACGGACACCTTCTTGGCGACGATTGCTTGAAATTAGTCGCCGAAACATTGCTGGCCACCATCCGCCGCCCCGGTGACTTTGTGGCCCGGTATGGCGGCGAGGAGTTCGTGTGCATTCTTCCCGAAACGGACAAAGAAGGCGCCTTTACCGTGGCTGAACTTTTCAGAAAATCCATCGATCATCTTAAAATGAAACACGAAAAATCGCGCATTTCCGACCACGTCACCATCAGCTTGGGAGTGGCCACCACGATCCCTAAAGCGGAAAAGGCGATGAAATTTCTGATTGAGGAGGCCGATAAGGCCCTATACCAGGCCAAAGAGGCCGGCCGCAATCGGGTGATAGGCACGGATTTGGATTTAAAATAGAAAAAAGGCGGAAAAATTAGAATAGGCGAGGAGTAAAAGCGGGGAAAAATTTCCGGCAGGCGAAACGGGTGAATCGATTGACCAATTATTTAATCAATATTTCCATTCTGGATACATTTACGTTTATGTTTAAAGAATCGCATAAAGCGCTAAGCTCTTGCTTTTTGATTTCACCTCCCTTTCTGAAGGAGATGATGATTTCCTCGATTTTATGTTGACGCATAATTTTTTCCAAATCTTGTATACCGCCGAAAACAGGATAACCCTTCATTTTCCTTTTTTGTTTTTTGGAATGATCATCCAAAAAGCCTATCAAGTTCAGGCTCAAATCGCGATTGCTTTCCAATTCCCGCAATAACAATTGACCGCCCGTTCCGGCGCCGTAAATCAGAGTGGCCTTGCCGCTTTTGCGGGTTCTTTTCAGGCTTTCATCCACCAACCTGAATGACAACCGGGACAGGGATACCAGGATAAGCAGTACGCTCCAATAGATGATGAATACCACCCGCGAAAAACCCTGAAATCGGGAAATAAAAAGGATGACCAATATGGCCAGGATCGTCCCCAGCGTAATGGCTTTGACATAATCGATCAAATCGCTGATTCCCGTGGCCTCCCAAATACCGCGATAAACACCGACGATATAAAAAGAAAAAATTTGACAGGCGATCATGATCGGCAATGATTTCATAAAAGAATCGAAATTGACACCCAGCAAATTGGCCATGAGGCCCTCAAACCGTAAAAAATAAGCGGCATAATAAGCGATGGCAATCAGTCCGGCGTCCAGCAATACTTCAAACAATCTGCGTTTATAAGTAAATTCCACAATGATCGGGGTTAAGCCGTTGCGCCGGCCGTTTTCGGAATGAAGGGGTTCTCCTTCGTAGACCTTTACTTTGGCCAGATAAACCCAAAAGAGGATGACCAAAAGCAAATAAAGCGCGATCAACAATAAGGCCGTTCCGATACCGGTATAGTTAATGACCAGCGCGAGAAAACCCGAAGCAATCGAAAACAAATAAAGCGTAATCACCGCTTTTTTTTCCGAAAGTCCGATCGCCACCATCCGGTGAGAGGAATGATCTTTGCCGCCCACCGAAATCGGCCTGGAAAACAGCTTGCGCATCAGGCTGACAAATCCCGTATCCAACAAAGGAATAAACAAAATTAAAATGGGAACGGCCATTACGGAGAGCAAATGGCCAAATCCGCCTTTGAGCGTGAATCGCGCGCCATCGGTCAGGGTCAGGCAGGCCATACTGAACCCAATAAATAAACTCCCGGTATCTCCCATGAAAATGGAAGCGGGGTTAAAATTGAAAATTAAAAAACCGGCGAGAGCACCCAAAAAAATGGCACAATAGACCAGAATCGGAACCGTTAGCGGACTCCACTCGGGGTGCAACGCCAGGTTCAAAAATAAAAATAAACCCGCAATAAGCGCGATACCGACGGACAACCCGTCCATATTGTCCAATAAATTGAAAGCATTGGTAATCCCAACAATCCAAACGAGCGTTAGGCACAAATTGATGGTTTTGGAAGTAAACCAATCGAGATTGAATCCAAAAGCCAACAAAACGGAACTGATAATGATCTGCCCGACTAACTTATGTTGCGGATCGATCGTGTAAAGATCATCGAGTAACCCCAACAGGAACATGGCGGAAGCACAAATCATGATCGGCAAATAGGGTCTGCCGACTTCTGCCCAACCCAGCAGATTGACC
>RPPU01000052.1 GCA_003819975.1 Desulfobacteraceae bacterium | reverse complement strand
GGCCGATCCGCATCTATACCCTGGGCCGTTTCCGGATCGTCATCGAAGACCGCAACATCGAGTTTGCGAACAAAGCGCCGCACAAGATCCTGTCGTTTTTAAAAGGACTGATCGTCTTCGGCCGGGACGGCGCGGGCAAAGAACAAATGGCCGATCTGCTCTGGCCCGATACGGAAGGCGACAAAGCGTATAAATCGTTCGAAATCAGCCTGCACCGCCTGCGTAAACTGCTTGTCCTGGAGGACGCTTTGCTGATGGAAAACGGCCGTGTACGCTTGAATCCCCGCCTGTGCTGGGTGGATGCCTGGGCTTTCGAGTTTCTTTCGGACCGGACCGAAGCGGTCCGTAAACCAAACGATATCCGGGAGAGCCGGGTCTTGGCGGAAAAAGCCTTGAAGCTTTATAACGGCGAGTTCTTAGCCGGTGAAAACGGAACGCCCTGGACTGTGGCGCCGGCCGAGCGCCTGCGCAATCTGTTTTTCAAAAACATTATCCGTTTGGGACGCGATTTGGAAGAATCGGGTGAATGGGCCAAAGCCGCGGAATGTTATGAACGCGGCTTGCAATATGACGAGAACCGGGAAGAAATCTCCCGGCGTCTCGCGCTTTGCCGCCGGGAGATCGGAAAACGCGAGAAAACCGCTTTGCTTCATATACGCCGCAAAAATAACCGATAATGCTAAACAGACTGGCGATCACGTCAAAGTGCATATAGATAACAAAAGATATTTTGTTAAGTTTTTTGACAAAATATCTTTTGTCTAAAAAATGCCGATAATCAATAACGCTTTCCAAATTAAAATAACTTAGATGAGGATTTATTTGCTTTTCCTTTTCGCTTTGCTCTTTTTGGTCAGCAACGGAATCAGACAACGCAAAGCCCTATTCACGGATTCGGAATCGGGAAAATACACTCGAATATCCGGTTCTATAACGACAGCACCTTTTTTTGGCATCACGTCCTTTGTAATAATGGCGCCATCCTCCTTATGAATAGTAATCGTATGACCGGCTTGCATGGCCCTGTAGTGCTTTCCGCGCACTCCGCCTGAAAAATCATATTCAGCACGCATTCGATTTGGCTTTCTCTTCATCCCATTCAAAGTTTAGTTTCATTATGGATCCTTTAAACCATAGCGTTCCAAATGAATTTAACTTAAAATAACTAAAAAATCAATCTTTTTATTTTCTAAACAGATTCTTAGATTAACAATGCGCGGTTCTGGGTTCAAGATTCTCAATTATGATGAATTCGATAAATCCTGTATATCCCGCGTTTCGCGGGATTAATCCTGTCGAAAACTCTTCCGAAGCTCCACTATCCCCTCTTCCCTGGTCCAAACATGCCGCCCGACCTTTTTCATAATTTGCACAAACCTCTGGTTGTCGAAATCCAAATTACTGCTGACAATATGCAAAGCGTATAAAGAAGGATCGGTAATGGGACGATCCAGATTGAAAAGATTGGACACCAGGCTGACAACTCCTCCAAACGCCTTGCCCAACCATAAAGGCAAACAAATTCGGCCGAATTTTTTACCCGGCAGATAAATCCCCGCTATTATCCGATAAAAATCGTCGCAACTCGTGAACTCGCTGTCCAGAATATGCACGGCTTTGCCCGCCAGTTCCGATCTCACGGCTGCCAGATAAATCCCGGCCGCCACATTGCGCACATGGGCCATGGGCCAGCGGTTCCTCCCTTTCCAATGACCGAAATGAATAATCCAGGGGCTCACGCGCAAAAAGTCCACGGCCCTAGCCGTCATGGTCGTATCGCCTACTCCCCAAACCGATGCCGGCTGCACAATCCCGTACTGTTCCGGTTGTAAATTTTCCACGAGCCATTGCTCGGCTAAAATTTTATATTCCGGATAAGGATTATTCTTGTTGTTGCACAGCGGCAGATCCTCTTCTTTTTCATGACCAAAGTCGCGCAAGCCGTAAACATCGGTCGTGGAAACAAAGATTATTTTCCTGGTCTCTTTTTCCCCGACCCATTCCCCGATAAAGCGGACCGAATCGAAATTGGCCCGCCGGAATTCCCTTTTCCACCCCACATCCGAGGCACGGCCCGCGCAATGCACAATCACATCCGGAACACGGCTCCATTTTTGGCCGGCTTCTGCAATAGCCTCTATTAGGGATGTCTTATCCGCCGCATCTCCTTTGACGATCGCGATCTTTTTATCCTGAACCAGGCGTTCCAATTTCTCGGAAACCCTGCGATGAACCAAGGCCGATACGGCCCAATCATTATGAATAAATTCTTCCACCACATATCCGCCGATAAATCCGGCTGCACCAGTCACCAGTACATGTTTCTTTTCAGATAAGTTCATATTTCCGTCCCAATTCTTCAAAAACGGTTAAAATTTTATTAATATCATCCTCAGTCAAAGCACTGGTGACGCAGAGCCTTAACCTGCATTCCTTGCGCCGCACAGCCGGGTAACTTACTAAATTAGTATAAATTCCGTTTTGCCGTAATTCATTGCAAAGGCGAGTTAATTTCATTTCATCATTTACAAAAACAGGAATAATAGCAGATTGGCTTTGCCCGCAATTAAATCCCAACGCCTGCAAGCCTTCCAGTAAACGCCGGATGTTTTCCCATAGCCTGCCACGGCCGGCCCGGTCTTCCGAAAATAATTTGAACACTTCCAGCAACCCGGCCACAATCGGCGCCGGCAAACTGGTGGAGAAAAAATAAGTCCGAGCATAATAACGAAGATAAGTGATCAAAGCGCTGCTGCCTGCGCAATACCCACCGAGTGCGCCGGGCGCTTTGCTGAGCATGCCGACCTGAATATCTATTTTCTCCATAACCCCGAATTGCTCGGCCGTCCCCCGCCCTGAAGGGCCTACTACCCCCAAACCATGCGCATCATCCACCATGACCCGCGCGCCATAGCGCGCCGCCAGTTCTGTGATTTTATCCAAGGGCGCCAGGTCGCCATCCATGGAAAAAACGCCGTCCGTGACAATCAAACGGCCTTTGGACGAACCAGATAATTGCCTTAAAATTTTTTCCAAATGCTTCATGTTGCCGTGTAAATAAACTTTAATCTCCGCGCCGGATAAGCGGCAACCGTCAAAAATCGAAGCATGATTAAATGCATCGTTTATGATTACATCGCCCGGCCCGCACAGGGCCGAAATAACGCCTACATTTGTGGCATAGCCGCTGGGCAACAGGATCGCATCTTCGGTGCCGTAAAAGTTGGCGATCTTCTTTTCCAATTGATAATGCAGATCGCTCTTCCCGGCATATAAAGAGACCGCGCCCATGCCATAACCATATTGATCGCAGGCCGATTTGGCGGCGGAGACCACATCCGGATGAGTGGTCAAAGAAAAATAAGAATTGGAACCCAACATGATGACATCATGAATCTCTCCGTTTCGTTCTTTCAGTAATGAGTGGTTTTTAGCCCCGCTCAATGTCTGAACTCCTAAAGCATCCACATAGGGTTGGAGCTCTCTATCCGTATTTACTTCCGCATAAAGATCATGCACTTTTTGAAAAATATCCCGGTCAGCGCTGGCCATAAAATCTTCAAAATGTTTCATCTCGGCCTTCATGTTTCTTGACCTCCTTTCCCATAACAGCGCAACGATTCCATGCCATCGCAATGGATCAAACAGAGATTGCACTTTGTACAGGCGGAGCGGTCCGCAACCCCTGAACGGATCTTTTCAGGCAAATCCGGTTCGCAAATCAATGGCCGGCAAAGACTAACCGCGTCAAGGCCGTGTACGGCAAGGCTATCTTGCATTATTGCAGCGGAATGTAACCCGCCCACTACCATTACAATCTCCTGGGTTTGTTTTTTGATTTCCACGGCTGCTGATATGTTATAACCTTCCGAGAACGGCTTGAACTTCTTGACATATTGCGGCATTAAAAACTTCTTCCAAATCCACCGCACTCCTTTGGGAATTCCGGAAAAGAGCGGATTGATTTTAAAGACCGCATCCATGGGTACGGATCCCCGAATGATATTCAAGGCATATTCCATGGTTCCGTAACTAATCTCCCAAGCATCCACCTCAAAAGGCTTAAGATGTTGGATGGTTTGTATAGTGTCAGATACGTGGATACCTTGCTCAACATCTTCCGAGGCGCTTAGCTTGACCAACAATGGAAAATTCGAACCGCAATGTTCCCTGACTCCTTTAAGAACCTGCTCTAAGAATAAGGGCCGGTCGGCCCAGCGGTCCTTGCGTTGATTGGTCCAAGGCGATAAAAACTGATGAATCAGATAACCATGAGCCGCATGGATTTGCACGCCGTCAAATCCCGCTTGCCGGGCTCGATTGGCTGCCCAACTAAAATCATCAATGATCCGGCAAATCTCTTCCTCAGTCAGACTTCTAACTCTTTGCCTGAAATAGGAACATTTTTTGGAAGAAGCGCCGATCACCGGCCGTCCGGTTATTTCTTTGCAAGTCTGCCTGCCCGCATGAGCCAATTGCATGAAAATCTTCATGTCCGGAGCTGCCTCTTTTGCTTTAGCGACAATCCAGCGCCACGGTTCAATCAGCTCGTCCCGGTCCATAGCGCATTGTCTTTTTTGCATTGCGCGACCTTCCGCCGCCACAAACACAAAACCCGTGATTAAACCGCCCACACCGCCGCGACCGAGGTCGGCATAGAGCTCGCCCAATCCGGGTTGGGGAACACCAGCCGAATCGCCCCAGCCTTCATAAGTAGCGGAACGGATGATCCGGTTTTTTAAAGCCATATGGCGCAACTTCAGGGGCGTAAAAAGAATCTTCTCTTTCATGTTACCTTATTCTCCCCAAACAATTCGTTAGCCATGCCTATAACCGCTTGAATATATTTTTCTCTATTCGCCTCTTCACGCGGGCAAGGCGGGGCACTTTTCATTTCAGAAACGACCTTCCCTCGCTTACGAAAAAATAATCCGCTACTGCGGTCATGAATCTCACCGATCCGTATCGCCGACATGGCTTCCAGAGCCTCCTGACCCGTGCTGCCAAGCGGTTCCGCAACCATGAAAATCAATTCATATTCCCCGGCGCCGCCCAATAAAAAAGCTTCTGCCGGTAATCCGGAGCAAGCTGCTTTCCGAACTTCCGGAGCCAGAGGAACTTGATCCAGATCGATTTCAAATCGCATGTCGGGATTAAGCATATGCAACCACCATAAAGCGTCCATAAGCCCGCCGCTCGTATCCATGCATGCTGTTGCCCATTGATAAATAACCTGGGCCTCTTTGTAACGCAGTTCAAACCGGGGCGTTGCCTTGTTATGCAAGGCCGCAAAATTGGCATCTCCAAATTTTCCCGTGGCCCAAAGGGTTTGGGGTTGTTTCGGCATGATGCGGGACAAAGGTTTGTTATTCAAAACACGGCCCATGCAAAAACCGCTAAAGCGCCATTGATCCGCCGTGCCCATATCGCCCCCACATAAAGAACAACCGACCTCGGCCAAAACCCCACTGATGCCCCCGGTCAATTGACGTACAAATAACTCATCGACTCCTTGAGGGAGCGTCAATCCCTGCATGAAAAATTCCGGTTTTGCCCCGGCCGCCAAAAGATCGCTTAAAGTTGCCGTCGCCAAGTTGGCTCCCAACTTTTCCGGCTCTTCTGAAGTGAATAAATCCTCCTCCGGCGAAAATTGATCCAGAGTCAAAGCCCACATTTGCCCGTTCAGGTCCAGGATCTCGGCGTCGCATTCAAACAAACGATTTATTTGGCGCGGATCGCGGTTGCATCCGGCGGCAATCAATTGAATCCATTCAGACTCTTTCATAAAACACTCCCTTTAAGGCGTACTGCTTTGGGCAACAGCTCGATCTCCACGGGCAAATACCCGTGTGGATCGCCGTCAAATTCAATCTCTTGGGTCTCTGCAGCGTAAACCTCGACCTTTTGACATTTTTGGAGATAAACCTCGGGGCGGTGAACTATGGAGCCGGTATAAAAGCGCGGAAAAAGCAGTGACATACCGATCTTGCTTTTTCCGTAAAGCCCCATGAGCCAAAGGTTCCCATCGTCCGGTTTGACATCCAGTTCCAATTTCAACCCGGAGGCCAAATAAGGATTTTTAATCACGCAAAGGTTATTGACTTTTGGGAGAGACAGGGGTTCCCCATCAGCCCGCAACTCCAAATCCAGGGGTCGATAACTAAAAACGGTTTTCATAACCGCTGCACCGGTTCCCAATTTATCCCCCAAACGTCGCCGCAATCGGTTTGCGAAACGGGCAATGGATGCACCCATGCCGATATTGCAGCTGCATCCAAAATGAGCCAGGAGATGTTTTCCGCCTTCACCGTAGTATCGTATCCGGCACGCATCCACCAACCGGGTCTTTTTATTCAGCAAGACATCCAGAGCTTGAGCATAATCGACCGGAATACCATGGAACCGGCAAAAATCCGGACTGGTTCCCGCATAAAGCACGCCCATTTGTAATCCGGGATTTCCGGACTGCAGAATACCGTCCAGAACTTCATTGATTGTGCCGTCACCGCCTACTGCCGTTACAACACACTCACCTTCTGCATCACGAGCCAATTGAAAAGCCTCGCCCGCACTCTGGGTTATGAAAGTTTCATAATCAACCCGAGCCTTCTGCAAGCCTTGCTTCCAAAATTCCCAATGTTTTTGTCCCCGGCCGGACCGCGAGGACGGGTTCAGAATTAAACGGTAGCGCATAAATAGACCCTATTACTCAAGCGTTGCGGTTCCTTTTTGAATTTATTCAATACTAACCCTCTTATTTTTTTTAACCTTGAACCGTGAACCGCGGAACTGTGAATCTCATTTATCACCATAGATCCCCAGTTTTTGATAAAGCGGGGTGGCCGGTCCTCGGTCCCATTTCTCGATTAGTTTTTGAGTTATAGGCCAAGGCAGCGGTGTAATGGAAATTCCATGCTCCCGTATTAATTCGGCAATATTCTCGCCTTGCATACAGCACAACCAATCACAGGCCGGCACGCGAAAAGCAACCCGCATGCGCTTGAAAATAACAGGCAAGGGTTCCTCGCGCACATTGCCAAAAGAGATATTTAAAAATTCACAGGGCTGGATTTCACCTGAGGCATTGATATAGAAGCGATCCACACCCCCGGCCGTGCAACCCAACATATACTCCGACTCTTCAACAACCTGAGCGGCCAAAGATGGAAAGTCTTTATGTTTCCGGTTATGGAACCGTTTGTATTCCATTCGGATAAAATCGAGCAATCCTTGATCTCTTTGCATGGACTCATGCCGCCCCAACCACATCCCAGCCGGTTTAGGATGGATAAGCTGTACGAAATCCGCATCCAACTCGCGCGCCAATACCATTAAACGATCCAGGCCGCCGGTCCGAATCTCCTCTTCCGAAAGTACGCTGTTCACGGCCGCCATGAGCTTCAGGATGCGACATTGCCGAATTGTTTCACATGCGGTATGGAAAGATCCCGGCACACCTGTCAGGCGGTCATGAATAAAGGGATCAGGGGAATGGATCGATACCATCAATCCCGTCAAACCGTTCTGCTTTAGTTGTTCCAGCATCCCCGGTTTCATACCGGCTCCGGTGGTGTTGATCCATAATTCGGATCGTTTATCCAAGTTTTTTATTAACTTTAAAAGACGAGGAAACCTTGTGAAAGGCTCACCACCCTCGATATCGAACATGGCCACGCCCATCTCCTGTAATTGGCGTGCGGTTTCCGACATTACGGATTCATCCAATTCCCGGTTTTCATCTTTACGCTGGTAACAATGGGAACACCGGTAAGGACAAGCCTTGGTCATGGAAAAAACAACGGTCACCGGTCCGGGGGGTGTCCGCAAAAGCTTGTTTTCCAACGCCCAATAAAAGGCCCGGGAAGGATAAGCCGGGAGATATAAATCCAGTTTATGCCCTCTTCCGGTCAGTACGGCCTTATGGTGACGGAAAACAAGCAGCAGGCGTAGCGCTCTTTTTAAAAATATCAAGTAAGCTATTGGCGACCATTGAAATACTTTCGGCTTTAAAGCATAGGTCCCTGCCACGCCGAAAGCGATACGCAAATAAAGAAAAAACTTTGCGATGCCTGTTAAAAAATGTTCATTTTTCATTTCAAGCCCTTGCATCTTTATAAAGATCGAATAAAAACCCGATAAAAATATAGCAAGCCGATAAAAGGTAAAGCGCCAAGGTACCGTTAAAAATGGCGATCAGCGCCACTTGCCCGGCCACGCAGGCTCGGATATTGGTTGCCAAGCTGAAATAGGTGCGCTCCCCGCCCGGATGTCGCCAATAAAGCACGGCTGTCCAAAATTGCAAAAACACAGTCATGACCCCGCAAAACACGAAATGTTCTTTAAAAAGAATATCCGAGGGCGGCAGCCAACCGATGATCATGAACATAAAAAAAGCGAGGGTCGGCAGAAAAGCCCCTAGTATCCCGGCCCAGCGCGCCGTTTTTAAACCATGCCGAACTATAAACGTTTTCTTGCCGACCGCTTGATCTCCTTGCACATCCTTAAAATAAGTGAAATAGGTCATTAATCCGTTTAAAACGGCAACCAAAATCAATACACTGAGCCGGTTGGTGGTATAAACCGGTTCGGGCAGCGGCCCGGAAGCCAGGAACCCATAACCCGTGCAAGACGCAATGGAAACGCCGAAAACCACATTGCCCAGCAAAGACCAGGCTTTTGAATATTCATAGAGCACATTCAACAAAACCCCGGCCAAGACCGGAATTACGGACCACGGATTCATTTGCCAAGAGATCAACAGCGTTCCCAGGATCAGTACGCCTGATAAAATCATAGCCCATTTCGGATTTAATTCGCCGGTCACCATGGGCCGGTTGGGCGCATTGATCCGGTCTTCCTTGAGCCCGAGATAATCGTTGACGATCTGATTGATGCCCCAGCTCAAGAACAATACGATCAATACCAGTACGCTGCGGCCGTAATCGACGAAATCCGGCATGCAGAAATGATAAAACGAAACGCCGATCCATCCCGCTATGCCGGTCACGAAGGCATAGTACAATCGCATGGATTTGATATATGACTTGAAAAAATTACCTAGCTTAAATGACATAGCATCCTCTTCTTATTTAGTTATCGCAAATCGATTGTCGTTTCTCTCTCTATTGTAACTTTCAATTCTGGAAATTCCTTAGATAAATACTCGATATATTTTGCCATCACTTCGGCTTCTTCATCCATCCCACTCACGGCAACCAATCTGATTGTAAGCTGATTTCCATCTAAATGCTGTACAATTGATAAATATTTTGATTTCCAAATTGATTCAAGGCTATGATCTTTTTGTATTTCATAACTCCAAATCTCTCTTAATTGTGGAGACTCCGACCAGCGAACGAAACCAAGCCCCCTGTAAATGGAATCCAGTTTCTCAAGAAATTTTCCAAGAACTGCATATTGCGGATCATGCACTTTGACGATATAATAACTGCAACATCCCGCTAATAAAAAGATAGCAAAACTAAACAGAATAAAATTTTTATTCATCTCTCCTCCGAATTGAAGCGGCGGAACAAATCAAAGTAAATGCATTCATTATATTATTTCTGTATTCGAAAAACTTCCTTCAAAATCGCAATCATCTTTTTATTCATTTCTCCATCTTTGACAGCGATGCGTAAGGCGTGGCGGCCCAGATGGGTTCCCATGCAGCTCTTGTCCCTTAAAAGAACCCTCCCTTTTGACACCGGATTAGGATTCATGGTGATGCATCAGCGTCAATGCCCGCCAGACTGAAGTGGACGCCGTTTTTATATAGTTATACGCTATCATGGGTTCGTTCTTTAAATTGAAATCAATCGCTTTTTGATACGATTCCAGGCTCTCCATAATTATTTCACGGGCTGAATCGCTTTTGTTGGTTTTCAAGAACGCGTCGACTTCCTTGAGATTCCACATCAGCCCTTCGAGCATCTCCCATACCTTGGCTTGATTCAATTTCTCGTCTTCCTTATCGTTCTTATCCGTCATATCCCATGTTTCCTTGACATTCATGCCCTGAAATTCCCGGACAACTTGCCCGATTGCGGGAAACTCACCCTTTGACATCTTTTTTCGTTCCTTTGTTTGAACTTCACTTTTCAGAATCATCTTCAACCTCACCTTCCATATTCATTATCCCTATCGTCGAACCAAAATCCAAACGATATTGCCGAGAAGTAATATGCCGTATTATTCAAATACTTTCTTATTACCCAATGACGTCCATTTTTCATCACGCAAACCGACCAAAACACTTGCGCCGTTTGCGTCCACTTTTAGTTCCCCATAACGCGCTTGGTCATACAAGCCGGCATCGCCTTCTTGAAACATAAAGGACTCGGCGCCTAAACGAAGTCCGTCGCGGTTTCGGTACAGCAAGAGAAACTCGTTGGTTGCTAAAGGTTCTCCGTTATGAATCCTTACATATTTGGCGACCTGATGCTCATTCAGGGAAACCACAAGATATCCTTTGTCTTTGAGCGCCACTGCCTGTACAGCGGCATCGACAATTTCATACCTCAAAACCATATAATCCCCCTGCATCAGGGAACGGGGATCCCGGGGCGCGAGCTTGAGCAACATGGTTTGCCCATGCGCTATGGTTTTCTCTTTATGAAAAATCTGAAAATTCATTAAACCCAAGACTACGGCCAACGTGATCCAAAAAATAATCTTTTTCATCGCACTACCTCCTTGGGCATAAGCCTGCCCGCGATCCAACGCACACCCAGCAGGATTAAGCCGCTTCCCATGATAATATAGGATTTATATTCCAGACTAATCTGCAGGTTATAATAAAACACGATCAGGAAAACAGGCAGAAAAACATAAGCCAACCAGGTCAAAATCCATTCATCCAGGCTATAACCCAAAACAAGCAAACCGATCACCACTAAAATACCAGGGGTCGAAAAGATGCCCAAAAAAATGGTGGCGCCTAAGGCCAAGATCATCCAAGGTTTGGCGATTCGGCTTAATCCTCCGCTCAGATGGAAATAAATATAAATCAAACCTCCCGCCAAAAACAGGGTTGCGGGCCATAAAGGTTCGATATGATTCCGTCCCAAAAATATGTCCGAGAACTCCGCGGTCTGGTAAAGATTCCAAAATAAAAGAGTCGACGGCAGCATAAAAGCGGCCGCATAAGCCAAGGGTTTGAAAAATTGGGGCACCCGATTTTTTAGAAAAAGCACTCCTGTTAGAACCGCTTCCGCCGCGATCAGGACATGAATCCAATCGAACGCTTTTTCGTCGACGATCCACACGATCAGCAGAATAGTTAAACCGATCGGCGCCAGGAACCGGTAAATGGAATTTTGCAATAGAGGATAGACCAAAAGACAAAGGGCCGCATGGGTAAGGACCAGCACCGGAACGATTTCATGAAACCGGTCGCATTTTTCACCCACGCCGTACAGAATCAATAAATTTCCCGCAAAAGCCAAAGCCAGAGCAAGCTGTTGCAGAAAAACAGCCCGGTGAATTCGCGATAGAATAATACCCGCGCCCATAAAAGCACATCCGAAAATAATCGCGCCGGTGCTGCTCTTTTCCATCTCATAGCTGAAAATAGTCAAAAATATCGCCGCAACCCAGGCGCCGAGTCCTAAAAGGGCCCGAATGAATACAGGTTCTTTTGGAGCATTGGATTCTTTTTCCAAAACAGCCTCAATCCGTTCCATGTCCTGAGGCCCTGTCGTTTTCCGAACGTCCGGGTGATTGAATAATTCATTTAGCGTTAAAGTATTATTTTTCATTGAAGACCTCCTTGCCCGGTTTTTTTTATTTTTTGGGCTAATAAACGTAACCATAGAGCCGCGGCGCTTACGATCGCCAAAATAATCATGGCCATTAATAAATAGGTTCCGGCTTCTTCATGTTCGACATAGTCAAATAAGTTTTTGCCGATTAAAGTTATCAAGAGATAACAAGCATTCATGACGATTAAACCCAAGACAAGAAAATCGAGCCATCTAAAACGGTAAAGCCAATAGCCGAGGCCGGCTGCAACGATCCAAATCCCGGCGCTTAACCACAGAATGCCGGTCACATGCCAATCCACGATTAATTGAGTGGTCGGTATGGATAAAGCTAACAGCAAAGCCATAAACAAAATGATCCGGAGCCACCTGCCGTTTAACCACTCTAATTTGGCTAATGCTCCTAATTCACGAAAAATCAAAGCCGCACCATTCAAACCGGCCAGGGCTAACCATAATAATTCATAAGAATACTCATGGGCCGGATGACCGACCTGGACCCAATAGAAAATCAACCCAGTGTTCAGGATCACCAACCATACAAACCAGAGAGCTGCAAATTCGCAGACCAGAACCCACCCGAATATCAAGGCCGCCCAACCCGTGAATAATTCGTACGCATCCGCTCCGGTCTGATAAATCTGCCCATAGACCGCCATCAACACCCCCACCAAAACCGCAGCGCTTAAAAGTAAAACCTTTGCTTCCAGTTTTTTGCGCCATAACCATTGCGAGCTCACGGCACAGGCCAGAATCAAGCCTTCCAACAATCCTAATTTATAAAACCGGCCCATTTTGTCCCAATTATAAGCGAAGAAAAAAATAATCCCGCTCAATACCAGGGCGCTGCCGATAAAAAGTAAAAGCTGTCCGGCCCAGATAAACCAGTCGGCCGGAGAGCGTAGAACGGCTTGAGCCGCCTGAAACGCTTCCGGCTTTATAAACCCATCCTGATAAAGTTTCCGAATCGTTTTCAAGTCCGCTTTTTTGTCCAATGGATTATTGATCATGGCCATTTTAATTCTCCTTATAATTACTGGTTGCCAATCCATCACAGCATTTTATTAACACGCACGTTTTCCCGGACCTTTTCCAGTCCCTGGATAACCTTCTGCATGTCCTGCTTGCTCAGGCCGCCCATTAATTTAAAAATCTCTTCCAGATAATGCGGCTCGATTTCTTTAACCAGATTTCTGCCCTTTTCCGTGAGCCGGATATTGTTCACGCGGCGGTCCGTGGCATGCGCAACCCGTTCGACCATTTTGGCTTTTTCAAGCCGGTCGATAATGCCGGTCATATCGGTTTTGTTCACGACCAAACGCCTACTCAACTCCACTTGCGAAAGCGAACTTTCCTCGGCATAGCTTAATTGCATGATCACATTGAATTGGGCGTCGCTGAGATCGAATTTCTTAAAAAATTTATAGGATATTTTATAAAGGATCGTGGCGGTGAATAAGATGCTCAACAGGCATTCATTCTCCACAGTCTCCAAGGGTTGGGCCAATCCGAGTTCTTGTTTTAGGTTCATGTAGTTTCCCTTATTTAGTTTGCATATAGACTATTTGTAGTGAGACTATATTTATATGAACCTTATGTCAATAACATTTTTAAGAAAATCGTATAACAATTTATATTTATTTATCTATCTGAAATCATGATACTTTTTGATTAAAACAGGAAGGCTTACTAAAATGGATAGATATCCGCGGAGTGAAACTCCACCCGCATAGCGGGTGGCATCAGGAAGCCCCCCAAAGGGGGGCGTAAAAAGATTCAGCTTGTTAAATTTTACTGTCGATCACCTTAAGTCTAT
>RPPU01000051.1 GCA_003819975.1 Desulfobacteraceae bacterium | reverse complement strand
GTAATGTCTTTTTAATCTGCATGCGCGACCTTCATTCCCTTTAGGGTTCAATTTTACTTAAAAAGGCCAAATATTTTTTCACCACCAACCCGCCTTCGTTTGTAGGGGTTCAAAATTTTGAACCCCTACCGGGAGCCGGGTCGAGACGTTAAGGCACAAGGTTAAAAAATTTTTCGTCCCTGTGTGGTAATTTCTCTTCTCCAGGCTCCGGCTTCTTAAAGCGTCAAAAACGGCCTGAACTGTTCGAATTTCTTGGGGCCAATGCCCTTGACCGCCCTGAGCTCGGCTAAATCGCGAAACCCTCCGCGTTTGACCCTTTCCGCCACGATTTTTTGAGCCATGTTCGGGCCGATACCGGGGATGGCGCACAACCCTTCTTCCGTCTCCCGGTTCAAAGAAAGGGGAATGGCCAGGGTCAATTTATAAAAGGCCGACATCTCATTAACCCTAACATACGGCCCTTTTTGATTTTTTTCCACTAAAACCCGGCTGCCGGATGCCAATAGGGGCAAACGGCTAAAATCAGGCAAGGCTGCATCTTTGTATCCCGATTTATGCAATAACATTGCCAGATTTTCACCAGGATATAGTGAATAAACTCCCGGATTGGGAACCGCGCCTTCCACTTGGATAAAAAGCCCATCTCTGCAATCCGGCTTCGATCCCTTAAAAAACCCGAACCCTGTTCCCAGCAAATGAAAAACAGCCAGGAATAAAATCAACAACAGATAGCCGGCGGCAGCATTATTTTTCTTCCTGAACAGCGCCATTTTCCAACTCAAAGGCTTTGTGCAGAACCCGCACAGCCAATTCCGTATATTTTTCCTCTATAATGCAGGAAATCTTGATTTCCGAGGTACTGATCATCATAATATTGATGCTTTCAGCCGCCAAAACCTGAAACATTTTCTGGGCCACGCCGGCATGATTGCGCATGCCCACGCCCACGATGGATATTTTGGCGATGTTTTCATCGCCGATCACCTCTTTGGCCTTGACCTCCAGGGCGATGTTACGCACGATTTTCATGGTTTGGGAAAAATCGGCTTTAAGCACCGTAAAGGTCATATCCGTCAAACCGAGATCGCTCTGGTTTTGCACGATCATATCCACGATAATACCGGCCTCAAAAATCGGCTGAAAAAGTTTGGCGGCCGTGCCGGGACGATCCGGCACCTGCTTGACCGTGATGCGCGCCTCGTTCTTGTTATAGGCCACGCCCGACACCATCACTTTTTCCATATCTTTTGTCTCCGCAATAACCATGGTACCGCTCTCCTTGGTAAAAGTTGATCTGACATGTATGGGCACATTGTATTTTTTGGCAAACTCGACCGAACGGATCTCCAACACCTTGGCTCCTAAACTGGCCAATTCCAGCATTTCATCATAGGAAATCACGTCCATTTTGCGGGCTTTAGGGCAGACATTGGGATCGGCCGTATAAACGCCTTTGACATCCGTGAAAATTTCGCACACATCCGCTTTTAAAGCCGCCGCCAAAGCCACGGCCGTGGTATCGGACCCGCCGCGGCCCAGGGTGGTGATATTGCCGTCGTCATCCAACCCTTGAAAACCGGCCACGGTCACAATCCGGTTCTTCTCCAACTCTTCGAAGAGACGCTTGGTGTCAATCTCCTGAATCCGGGCCTTGCCGTAGATCTGGTCGGTGCGAATGCCGACCTGAAAGCCCAAAAGGGACCGGGCATCATAGCCCATGGATTTAACGGCCATGGCGAAAAGAGCGATGCTGACTTGCTCGCCCGTGGCCAGCAGCACATCCAATTCGCGCGGATCAGGGTCCGCGCACATCTGATGCGCCAGTTTGATCAGATTGTCGGTCTGCCCCGACATGGCCGATAAAACCACGACCATTTTATGGCCTTGTTGATAATTTTCCAGAACCCGGCCGGCCACATTTCTGATTTTCTCAATCGTGCCGACCGAGGTTCCGCCGTATTTCTGCACAATAAGAGACATGATTACTTTTTTTCCTCCAGCTCTCTCATTTTTTTCAGAATAGAATGATACCGGGCTTGCTCGCAAACAATGCGCAGTTCCCGCTCCTGCTCACCCCGAATGGTAAAATAGACCCGGATCGCTTGCGGCGGCAAAATTTCAGGCCAGCGCTCGGCCCATTCGATGATCACGATCTCTCCTTGGTCCAGGTATTCCGTAAGCCCGGCCGCCATCAGTTCGCCGGGATGGTTCAACCGGTAAAGGTCCATATGAAAGATCGAAAGCACTTCCGGCTTGCCGTCCGGACCCGTCCGGGCGCCCTCATAATCGTTGACCAGCGCAAACGTCGGGCTCGTGACTACGGTCCCGGGCCGCACGCCCAACCCCTGGATCAATCCCTTGGAAAACCAGGTTTTGCCGCTGCCCAAATCGCCTATCAGGCCGACCACATCCCCTTTTACAAGGCAAGCAGCTAAATTTCGGCCGATGCGAATGCTCTCCCGGTCGGACGCGCTGATGATTTTCAGTTCCCTTGGATTCATGCAGATATGTTTATCAGAAACAGGGAAAAAGAGAAGGTTTTTTTAAATCCTACCGCAAATCGGCCAGCCAAGAGCGCGACGCTAAAGGTTCTGCATTGCGGGCCAAGGCGGACATCAGGCCTGGAATCGGTTCCAGCAGTTCATGCGCCAGAATTCCGGTTTCGCCTTGCTCTGCCGCCAATTGGTCCGCTGCCAAGCCATGCAAATAGACTCCGGCCATGGCTGCTTGCAATCGGGGCCAACCCCGGGCCAAAAAGCCGCCGATCAAGCCGGTCAATACATCGCCGCTGCCGCCGGCGGCCAAAGCCGGATTGCCGGTGGGATTGATGAATACCTCACCGCCCGGCTCGGCAATCAAGGTCCGCGCGCCTTTCAGAGCCAAACAGCAACCCTGCTCGGCCGCAAAGCGCGCCGCCAGACCCAAGCGGTCTGCTTGCACTTCCTTATTCTGCTTGTCCAATAAACGAGCCATTTCACCCGGATGGGGCGTCAGGACCAGATGCTCTTTCTGCGCCGCCAGAACCTGCAAATGACCGGCCAGGGCATTCAGCCCGTCCGCGTCGATGACCATGGGTAGCGGACACTTGGCGACCAGGCGCCGCACCAATTCAGCGGTTTCGGGATGAGTGGAAAGCCCCGGGCCGATGACCAGAGCGGTTTTGCCTTGCCATAATTGCTCTATCTCCGGTTCGGCGGCCAACGCCAGAGTGCCGGCCGCGGTTTCGGCCAAGGGCGCGGTCATGGCTTCGGTCAATTTTACTTCCAGAATGGCATTCAGGCCGACCGGTATGCCGACCGTCACCAATCCGGCTCCGGCCCGCAATGCGCCTAAAGCCGCCAGGGTTGCGGCTCCGGTCTTGCCCATGGAACCGGCTAAAACCAGCAGATGACCCCGCCGGCCTTTATGGGTATCGGCTTTTTCCTCCTGCAACAAAGACTGAAAATCTTCCGGTTCGAGCAGATAATGCCGCCCCGCTACCCGGCCTTCTACTGCTTTGGGAATGCCGATATCCGCCCGGACCAACCGGCCCACCAGACCGGCTCCGGGAAAGACCAGTTGACCCACTTTAGGCAGGCCGAAAGTGACGGTCAAGTCGGCCCGGACCGCAACGCCCATGATCTGGCCCGTATCCGCGTTCACGCCGGATGGAATATCGATCGCCATGACCGGTTTTTGATAGCGGTTGATCGCTTCGATCACCGCGCGGTAAAGCCCTTCCACCGGCGTATTTAAACCGGTTCCCAGCAGAGCGTCGACGATATAATCCGCCTCCAGCAAACCGGGAGCCGCCAGCGTCCATTGCTGCGGGTCGGTTACTTCTTTAATATCAAGACCCAAACGCTCGATGATCTCAAGATTCAGGCGGGCATCCCCCGCGATCTTCTCTACCGGCGCCAAAACCACCACCGAAATCCGCAGGCCGGCTTGGTGCAAATAACGCGCCAGGACATAACCGTCACCGCCGTTATTGCCCCGGCCGCACAAGCAAAGCACATGCGCGCCGCTCGCGGGTTTAAAATGCTCCAAAAAAAAGCGTACGGCCGCGCGGCCGGCATTCTCCATCAACACCGGCCCCGGAATTCCGATCTCTTGGATCGTCAACCGGTCCATCTCCTGCATTTCAGAAGCTTTGACGAGGCGCATAGAATCCCCCTTTTAAAAGTAGTCAGGAGCCAGAATTCAGAAATCAGAAGGAAAAACCAGCAACAAGATTCGAGGCGTTGGCGGCACAGAGACGCACGGCACGGGAGAGCCACATGATTTTTCGACTCTACTCTGTGCGTCTATACTGTTTGCCGCAGACATTCCTTAGTCTGAAACCTATTTACAAGGTATTCTGAATTCTGGCTTCTGAATTCTGACTACTTCTTTAGTCTCCAGCCTAAAAGCCTTTTACGAGATCCACCATCTCCCTGACCGCCTGCTCCATTCCCGTCATCACGGCCCGGGCGATGATGCTGTGACCGATGCTGTATTCTTCCACCTGGGGCAAGGCTTTGAAACGCTTGACATTGACGTAATTCAAGCCGTGCCCGGCGCTGATGCCCAATTTTAGACGTTCGGCTTCTTCCACGGCCCAGGTAATGCGGATAAATCGCTCGGCCGCCTCCCCTTCCGTATGCGCTTCGGCATAATGGCCGGTATGGATCTCGATTACATCCGCCCCGATTTGAGCGGCGGTTTGAATCTGCTTCAAATCCGGATCGATAAAAAGACTGACCCGGATGCCCTGGGCCTGCAATTGCTTCATCACCTGCCGATAAGGTTCGGGATGAGCCTGCACATCCAACCCGCCTTCGGTGGTTAATTCTTCTCTTTTTTCAGGCACCAGGGTGACCAAGTCCGGTTTGACTTCCAAAGCAATAGCCGTCATTTCTTTGACCGCCGCCATTTCAAGGTTCAACTTGGTTTTAACGACTTGCCGGAGCAAATGCAAATCGCGATCCTGGATGTGCCGCCGGTCCTCGCGCAGATGACAAATAATGCCTTCGGCGCCGGCCAACTCCGCCGTCAAAGCGGCCAAGACCGGTTCCGGTTCGTTGATCCGGCGGGCCTGCCGCAAGGTTGCCACATGATCCACATTGACCGCCAAACGAGCCATCGCTTACTCCTCCTCCATGATCGCCAGAAGCTGGACTTCGGCTTTTTGCATCTTGCGCGCCGCCGCCGGCGTGGTTTCATGATCATGCCCCAATAGATGCAGAAGTCCGTGCACCAGCAGCTGATCGACGCGTTCTTCCAAAGTCAAGCCCAACTCCAACGCCTCTTCCTGGGCCCGTTCCAGGGAGATGACGATATCGCCCAGCATGCCCCTGCGGATTTCCGGGAACGTCTCTTCCAACATGGGAAAAGCAATCACGTTGGTGGGACCCCGCCGCCCCAGATAGCGGTCGTTCAGCACGGCAATCTGCTCGTTGTCGGTGAAGACCAGGCTCAGTTCGCTCTGCTCACAGGCCAAGGCGCTTAATGCTTTCGCCATTTTCCTTTTTATTCGCAGGCTTTTTATTTCCGGGCTCTTCTTTTGAAAGCTGATTTGAATTTCCATTTTTTCCCTTTTTGATCGACTTGGAGACGGCCGCCGGGTATTCGATGCGCTGATGAAAGATGCCGCCCAAGGTCTGATTGAACCCCTTGGCGATCTCATGCAAGTCTTTTAAAGTCAATTCACACTCATCCAATTGTCCGTCGATAAAAGCGTGGCTGATGATTTTCTGCACCAGGCCCTGAATGCGCGCCGGGTTGGCTTCGGGCAAGGCCCGCACCGCCGCCTCGACCATATCGGCCAGCATCACGAGGCCGGCCTCCTTGGTCTGGGGTTTGGGTCCGGGATAACGAAAATCTTCTTCCTTCAGGCCGTTGCCCCGATCGCTCTTGGTCTCGGCCAATTCCCGTGCCTTGTGATAAAAAAAAGAGATCAGATTGGTGCCGTGATGTTGCTGGATAATATCCGCGATTTCCCGTCCCAAATGGTGCTCCTTGGCCAGTTCTACGCCGTCTTTGACATGCGCGATCAGGATCAAACCGCTCATTGAAGGGGCCAGTCGCTCATGACGGTTCTCGCCGCCCATCTGATTTTCGATAAAGTAGAGCGGCTTTTTTATCTTGCCGATATCATGGTAATAGGCGCTGACCTTGGCCAACAACGGGTTGGCCTTGATCGCTTCGGCGGTCGCCTCAACCATATTGCTGACAATGACGCTGTGATGATAAGTGCCCGGCGCCTGCACCATCAGCTCCCGCAAAAGCGGCTGATCCAGGTTGCCCAGTTCCAGCAATTTGATATCGGTGGTAAAGCCGAAAGTCATCTCGATCAGCGGCAGCAAGCCGGTCGCGATCACGCCCGCAAAAAAACCGCCCAAAAAACTCAAACCGGTTGCGATCAAAATCGCCATATTGCTGAAAGGACCGTAGATCGCAATAATCGCGATGCTCATGAGAACATTGATGCAACCGATGATAAGGCCGGCTTTAATCAGGATGCCGCGGGTTTTGGTCTTGCGCACGCTGTAGGCCGCGATCAGGCTGTTGATATAAAAATAGAGTAAAAATTCGACCTGACCGCCTAAATTGAAGATCAGCGTTGAAAACACGGCCACGGCCAGTGAAAAAATGATGGCCGCTCCCAAGCCCTGGAAAATGCACACCAACATGCTGCCGGCGGCCAAGGGCATGCCGAACAACAGGGCAAACAACAAAGGCCGCGGCGCTGAAAACCCTTTGACGATCTCTTCGGCCAGGGATTGATAACCCCATACGAGGATGAAGACGATCAATAAGCCGAAGACCATAAAGAACAAATCGCGTTCATCGCGCAGCCGCGCCCGGGTGGCATGCAACAGGGCCATGTACAACACCCCAAACAGCAAGCCCCACAAAAGAGTCATGGCCGTCACGCGATTAACGATCTCCATGCGATTCTGCGCCCGATTCTCTTCAGCCAGCTTGGCCAGATGCTCCATCCCGATCGGATCGCCGTCACGCACCAGTATTTCGCCCTTTTTAATCTGATAATACACCGGCCGTACTTTCGCCCGCTCCATCTCTCTTTTTCGTTCGGTTTCCTGCGGGTTAAAGGTCAGATTCGGCCTGACCAGCAATTGGGCCAGGTTCATAGCCATGGCGATCATCTCCTCATCCGGAAGGTCTTTTTTTAAAGTGCGTTTTTGCTTTTTAATGACCAGCCGGGCTTCATCCAAAGTATGGAGACGACTCGCGTCTTTCAGGGTGATTTCACTCTTGGAATAAACGTCATAAAGCAGGATACCGCCATGCTCGACCTGCTTCTTGATCAATGGCAGTTCGTTGGTGATCCCGTCTTTGCAAACATCTTTGATCAGGAGAATCACGGCCTTCTCCAGGGCGGGCGGAAAACGCTGGGCGCTTAAGAGCGTGAAAGCTTCTTCATCGGTTTCAATTTCAAGGGTTTCGAAAAAACCTGTTTTGATACGATCCCATTCTTTGCGATACACACTCAGATCGCCGGCCGGGATATGGCTGCCGGCATCGCGTGCCTGACGAAACGCGTCTTGCACTCGCGCGACGATATAAGAAGCCGACCGGTCAAAGTCATAAACGGCTAAAACATCCTGCGCCGCCTTGTCCCGGTTTTTTTCGGTCAACCCCTTATTCTCCACCCAAAAATCGCGTGAAGCCTTAATGCTCTCTCGGGGTATGTCGCCTAATTTATAAATTTTTGGTTTATCAAGAACATTGGGGAACAAAAGCAATGCGCTTAAAAAACTCGCGCAGAGCAACGTCAAAACTTTGACCCACCGGGTCTGGACCCATTTGGCCCACACAAACCGGCTCAACCGGGCGATCTGGTATTCGGCTTTGGCCAGCAGGCGCAGCCGGCGAAAAAAATGTTGTTTTGCTTTTGGAGACATATATTTTTTTAACGGCAATGATCAGGATATCGACAATGATTGATTCATGTTTTTCAATCGTTGTCGTTATCGTTGTCGTAATCGTCGATCGAACTCTGCTGCAATTTTAAAAAATCGAATCGACTACGATAACGCTTACGACAACGACAACGATTTTTGAATGGCCCTCGCGCAACCGGGGCTGTGCCCGGAATCACGCGCCCGGTCTATTCCCCGGTTCTTTGGTACAGGATATCTCAAAAATCAAAAAATGAACCGGGCGAATATAAAAAAGGTTGTAAATTTCCGTGTGCTCATCTTTTAAATAGCCTTTTTGAGATATCCTCTATTCACTTTCTTTCTTCTGCTTCTCCATGCGCTCATACGCATCGATGATTTTTTGCACCAGGGGGTGCCGCACCACGTCGTCGCGGGAAAAAGTAACGAATTGGATGCCCGGGATGCCGTCCAAAATCTGCCCGGCTTCCACCAACCCGGAACGCTTGCCTTTGGGCAAATCGGTTTGGGTCACATCGCCGGTGATGACCGTTTTGGAACTGAACCCTAAGCGCGTCAGAAACATTTTCATCTGCTCCGGGGTGGCGTTTTGGGCCTCGTCCAGAATCACGAAAGAATCGTTCAAAGTCCGGCCCCGCATAAATGCCAAAGGCGCCACTTCAATATCGCCTTTTTGCAGCAAGCGGGCGGCGTCCTCATATTCCATCATATCATGCAAGGCGTCGTACAAAGGCCGCAGATAAGGATTCACCTTCTCGAAAAGATCGCCGGGCAAAAAACCCAAGTGCTCGCCCGCCTCAACCGCCGGCCGGGTCAAAACCACGCGCTTGACTTCGCGCCGCGCCAGCGCCGCTACCGCCATGGCCATGGCCAGATAGGTCTTGCCCGTACCGGCCGGACCGATGCCGAACACGATATCGAACTTGCGGATGCTGTCGACATAGAGCTTCTGATTGAGGCTTTTAGGCGCAATCGTGTTTTTACCGGAAGTGATATACACTTTTTCCATGAATACTTTTTTCAGGTCGGCGGCGTGATCGCCGCTTAAAATCCGGATCGCGTATTCCACATCCTTGCCGTAGATCGGGCGGTTTTCCCGCAACAGGCCGTAAAGCTGGTTTAAAACTTTCTCGGCCAAGTCCACTTCCCAATCGCCGCCCTGCAAAGAGAGCTGGTTGCCCCTGGCGTGAATGGAAACACCGATCTCTTTTTCCAGAATCTTGAGGTTTTTGTTGTGTTCGCCGTACAGCAGTCCCAACGATTCAACATCCGAAAATTCCATTTTTTTATTCGTCTGTGTGGCTAGGTTGTTTTTCAAATTCAATCTCCTCGGGATCTCTAAAAATTCGCCTTTTGAGAAATTAACTGTTCATATTCGGGCCGATTTTTAAAACGCAGCCGATAATGTGAATTTTTAGAGATCCCCTCCCGCGATTTGCATGATGATCCGGCGCCGCTTGGGCTGGTTGTCGAAATCCAGCGCATCGGTTTTTTCGGTCGTGTCCACAAAAATAGGTTGCACTTTGAGCATCGGGGCGCCTTTTTCACCCTGAGCGAAAATTCCGCTTTACGCGGCATGTTCCCATATTCGGCCTAATATCAAAATGATGGAGCCCCTAACCCGCCATAAAAACCGGTATGCGGTGTTCGGGAAATCCATCGGAACTATTTAAATTTTCACGTAATTTCTATCACAGACCCGGGCCGCATGCAAGTAAAAGCAAGCCGGCGCTCTTATGAAACCTATCCAGGAGGATTAAAGCAAGGCCTGTAAATGCCGTTCGATTTCAGCCTTGGGCAAGGCGCCGACCAATGTCTGAACCTGTTTGCCGTCTTTAAAAATCAGCATGGTCGGGATGTTACGAATGGCATATTGGGAGGAAATGCGCGGATTTTCGTCCACATTCAGTTTGGTTATTTTAACCCGGCCGCCATATTCCATAGCCAGTTGATCCAGCACCGGCGCCACCATGCGACAAGGGCCGCACCAGGGCGCCCAACAATCCATCAATACCGGGCCTTTGGACTCCAGGACCTCTTGATTAAAAGTTTCATCCGATACATCTATCGGTTTTAAAGACGGTTTAGCTAATAATTGCCCGCATTGGCCGCACTTAGCCTGATCGCCTAACCGGCTTTTAGGCACTCGGTTCCGGGTGCCGCATTTTTCACATTGTAAAATCAGATTATTATTTTCCATGTTCAAAACTCCTTGTCTTTGGCGCTATACTTTGAACTCCTCAAATTTTCAGCCCTATAGATAAAAACTGCCTTTTTCATACATATTTTCAATAGGTTCAATCCTAATCTTTTTTTTAACCGTGAACCGTGAACTGTGAACCTTGGAACTTTAAGGCTAACTATTACAAAATAAATAGACATTTCCCGATTACAAGCCCTAATATGAGCCTCATGCCTGACACCAAAAACAACCCCAAAACCATTTTCGGCTGGTGCATGTATGACTGGGCCAATTCCGCTTATACCACCACGGTGCTCGTTGCTTTATTGCCCATGTATTTTGCCGACGGGATTGTGGGCCCCCAGGGAGTGAAAATCGGCAACACTCTTTTCAGCGCCACCACCCTTTGGGGCTACACGGTCAGCCTCGCTTCACTGTTGATTTTTCTTATTGCCCCGTTTTTAGGCGCCATTGCCGATTTTTCCGCGGCCAAAAAAAAATTCCTCTTCGCTTTTGCCTACAACGGCGCCCTCTTCACGGTATTACTCTTTTTCTGCCAAACCGGCGATGTCTTCAAAACCCTCCTTTTCTTTCTGATCGCCCAAATCGGATTTATCGGCGCCAATGTTTTTTACGATGCCTTCCTCCCCCAAATAACCACTGAAGATAAAATGGATAAGATTTCCGGTAAAGGCTTTGCCTTTGGCTATGCCGGCGGCGGCTTGCAATTTGCGATCTCCTTGGGCCTGGTCGCCGGTCATTCTTTTCTGGGAATCTCCCTGACTTTGGCCGTGCGCCTCTCCATTATCCTGGCCGGGCTCTGGTGGGCCGGGTTTTCCCTCTTCACCCTCAAATACCTGGTCGAAACGCCGCGCCGCGAAACCCTGCCCAAGGCTTTTCGCAAATATCCCGGATTATTGGCCTATGCCGCCATCGGTTTTTCCCGTACCTGGAAAACGGCCCGCAACGTGACCCGCTTCCGGCACCTGCTCCTTTTTTTAATTGCATTTATGTTTTATGATGACGGCATCCAAACCGTCATCACCATGGCCACCATGTACGGCACCGATGAGTTGCATTTGTCCAAGACTTATTTGATGGTGACCCTCCTGATCATCCAGTTTATTTCCATCGGCGGCGCCTTGTTATTCAGCCGTTTGGCTGGAAAAATCGGCGCTAAAAAAGCCGTCATGCTCACCCTGGTGCTTTGGTCGGGAGTGGTGATCTATGCCTATTTCATCACTTCGGTTGTGGAGTACCTGATATTGGGCGTGGTGGTCGGCTTGGCCATGGGCGGGTCTCAGGCCCTGAGCCGCTCTTTATACGGATCCATGGTCCCGGAAGAAGCCAGCGCCGAATTTTTCGGGTTCTATACCGTGTTCAGCAAATTCTCCGCCATCTGGGGACCCCTGGTTTTTGCCGTCATTCGCCAACTCACCGGCAGTTCCCGCCTTTCCATTCTCTCCCTGATCGGTTTTTTTATTATCGGGTTGATTCTGCTCTCTTTTGTGAATGTGGAAAAAGCCAGGCAAGCCAAACAATCCGGGGCATTTTAACTGGTAAAGTAGACAGAATTCAGGAACCAGAATTCAGCATATCCAATGAATAGGTTTTAAGCTAAAGAATGTCCGGCACAAACTATGGGCTTACTTCATTCTTAATTCTATCTTCTTGACTTAGCCATCTAATGGTGGTATAAATAGCGGTATGAAAGTAAAGACATCTATCACCCTGTCCAAAGACCTTTTAAAGGCCCTTGACGAAAAGCTTGGGACCAACAGCAACCGTTCCGAGTTTATCGAAACCGCGGTTTGGGCATTAATCGCTCAGATGATCCGTGATGAACAAAACGAAAAAGATCTTGAAATTATTAACAAAAGATCTGAACATCTGAATCAAGAAGCAGCCGATATTCTGGAATATCAGGTGCCTCTGTGAAACGCGGCGATCTTTACCGGGTGACCCATCCTTCGGCCCAAGACCCCAAACGATCCAGAGTATTTGTGATTGTGAGCCGCCCAGTGCTCATTGAATCGCGCTTTTCAACCGTGATCTGCGCTCCGGTTTATTCGGTCCATGATGGATTGTCTTCACAGGTCTTGGTGGGCGTTGAACAAGGCCTGAAGCACGATAGCAGTATTCATTGCGACGAACTGGTGAGCCTGCCTAAATCCATGTTGACCAATTATATTGGCACTTTGTCCCCTCAAAAATTAAAAGAACTGGACCAGGCTTTGCGCGTGGCCCTCGAAATTCTTGAATAAAATGTCTTTGACCTTCCCGGCCTATAATGTTAAATAACGGTTTTTATGATCTCTGACTTTACGGCTTATATGCATTTGGCTCTGGAACAAGCCCACAAGGCCCGGCAAATCGACGAGGTCCCGATCGGCGCGGTGTTGATCGATTCCGAGGGTGAGGCGATCGCTAAGGCCTTTAACCAGCCGATTCGCTTACACGACCCGACCGCCCATGCCGAGATTCTGGCTTTGCGGGAAGCCGGGCGCAAGCTTGAAAATTACCGTTTGAACGGCTTAACCCTGGTGGTGACCATCGAGCCTTGCCCTATGTGTTTGGGCGCCATGCTGAATGCCCGGATCGCTCGTCTGGTGTTCGGCGCACCTGACCCCAAATGGGGCGCGGCCGGATCTTTATATGACCTGGCCCGGGATAAACGTTTGAACCACCAAATCGAAGTGGTTTCCGGGGTCTTGGCCGACGAGTGCGGCGGAATGTTGAAAGAGTTCTTTGAAGCTAAAAGAAAAAAGGCGATAATGTAAGTTCCAAGGTTCACGGTTCACAGAATGGATGATGAGGAACATCATCCGGGGTTCACAGTTAAAACTCAGAACCGTGATAATGAAATGACCAAAACAAAAGGTGATTTTTTAATATCTTTTAATCGTTTTTTCGGGAAGGGGTTGATCAAAGATCAACCCCTTCCCGAAAAAACGGAGAGGTACCGAAGTGGTCGTAACGGGATCGACTCGAAATCGATTTGGGGACCAAAAGTTCCCACGGGGGTTCGAATCCCCCCCTCTCCGCCAAGAATAAACTTTTTGTGGGTTTGATTGCCGGTGCTAAAACTTTAACGTTTGCTCCTTAAGGAGGGTAAAATGGAAAATAAAGTCGGACCTACCGCATTGGGTAAAATCGTCGGAATCTTATTTATTATCGCCTGTATTGCCGTTGCCGGATATTTTTTCCGCGACACCTTTTTCCCGAAAGCAGGCAAAGGCAAAGACGTGGACATCTCCAAGTTCAAGCAGGAACAGGGCGAAGTGGAAGTCCAAGATCCGGCCGGCATCACTACCGTAACCGAATATAAATATGTCCCGGCCCAGGCCCTGCCAGAGGTCAAAGGGACCAGCAATTATAAATGGGATCCTAAGGAAAAAATCGTGCAGTTTCCCATCAACGTTTGGATCGGCTGGCTGCCGATTGTTGCGGCCAACAACGGTTTCGCGCCCAATACCGAAAGCCTTTTTTATAAAAAATACGGCTTCAAAGTCAACTTGAAGCTGATCGACGATCCGGTCGTAGCCCGCGACGCTTTTGCCGCCGGGGAAAGCCATATCCTTTGGGGCACTCTGGATATGATGGTCCTTTTTGCGCCCCAATTGATGAAGG
>RPPU01000050.1 GCA_003819975.1 Desulfobacteraceae bacterium | reverse complement strand
TTTCTCCTGAGAGCAAATACAAAAGATACGCGACTTCGTTCAAACCGAAGAGCGTTCTCATATAGGTCGTGCCCGAAAAACGGGCGTTGATTTCAAATAACTTCGGCACTCCGTCCTGGCCCAGCCGCAGTTGAAAATTGCACGGTCCGTATGGTTGGAGCTTTTGGGAAATCTTAGCGACATAATCCTGGATTGGCCGGGGAATCTTCGATGAATGAAAGGCGAGATTGGTGTTGCCGTCGCGCAGATATCTTCGGAGAAAAATTTTGGTTTTCACTTCGCCTCCCAGAAAGAGAACACCACAGGTATATTCTTCATCCTGGGTGCCGACGACCTCCTGAATGACGGGCCGGGGTACGCGCGCCAATCGATCCCGCAGCTCCTCTTCATTCCGGACCACAAATACATTTCTGCTTCTTTCTCCGATTCTCGGCTTTACAATCACGGGAAAGGCGATGTCATCCGCCTGGTCCGGCAGCCGCGTTTTGGGGTGCGGAAGATCGTGCTGCTTCAAAAACTCAAAAGTAAGATATTTATCATCGGCGATCCGGATGACCTCGATCGGGCTGACGATGATATCGCAACCGGTTTCCGATAGGATCCGCTTCTTGTTTCTGGACATCATAGGCAACTCGAAATCCATTCCGACAAACAGGAATCGGATTTGTTGGTCCAAAATATGTTTGATTAGAACACCCAGATAATCCTCCTCGGAAATATTTTCCTTCAAAATATCGGGCATCAAATAGGTTTGATCCACCCAATACGATCCGATCATGCCCGGAAAATATTCAAACCCGATCATTTCGATATCTTGACTGAGATCGCTTTTCCGGATTGATTTGATGATTCCCTGCGCGATCAGCGACCCCACGCAAGTAATGCCGACTCTAAGCTTTTTCATGATTTTTCCACCTCTTTTTCATTAACGCGGCGCATTTTCCGATTTCAATAGGATCGTGTGCATCGGAGCCGAGCGATACCGGAGGATTATACTGAAATAATTTTTCCAAAAGCCACTCCAATAACGGCTCGTGATATTTGGCATTGATTTCAAAGGCCACATCCTGAGAAGCGCATGTCTGGATGATCTCTTCCATATAATCCTTGTTAAATTTTCCCAGAACGGCCAGGCTCATTCCTCCCGGATGGCCGAGCACGGGAGCCTGCCGCGACCGGATTAAAGCAAGGCTTAATTCATATTCTTTTTTTTCGAGAATTTCATGCGGCACTTGATGGGGTTGCATGAAACCTTGCGGCCCCGGCAGGCTATGAACACTGCCGATCAAAAAATCGGCTTCCCGGGCGCAATCGGCCGCAATATCTAAATTACCGTCATAATCGACGATTTTCGCTTCAAATCCTGCGAGAACGCTCAAGCCGCTCTGATCGGTTAACGCGTGGGTGGCCCGCAGATAGGCTTCCCAATAAGTGGAGGTCCGACGGACATGATCCGTGATGGCGATCCGGTTCAATCCTGCTTCTTTTGCGCATTGTTGTATTTGATCAATGCTGCCTTTGCCGTCCGTCCATTCCGAATGGATGTGCTGGTCAACCATGAAATCCAGACCAGTGCAGGCACGAAACCGTTTTAAAGGCGCCATTCCGTCGTTATTCAATATCGCCGAAGGATAGCAAGTCTTCGTTTTCAAGGTCTTTTTTAAGTCGCCAGCCGATGAATTTCTCAATTTCGGTCGGCGGTACCCCCGTGCCGGGCCGTTTCGCGGTGATATCTTCACGGGTCAGGACGGCTCCGGCTTTTAAGGGTCTCGCCGCCATGAGGCTGCGCCGCATGCTGCCGGAGTTCCCTTTCTCATCCGGCTGGACTTCTTTTTCGAGGCTACCCAGGGCGGCTTCCGCCTGACGAACGGTTCGGACCAACTCCGCGAACTCGGCAGGCTCCAGAGAAGCGGCATGGTCCACTCCCGGTAGGACCCTGCTGAGCGTGAAATGTTTCTCGATCATCTTGGCACCAAGCATCACTGCGGCGACAGCGATATGAATGCCTTCGCTGTGATCGGAAAAGCCGACCGGACGATTAAAAGCCTCCCTGAAACTTTCCATCACCCTCAGGTTGATTTGATCAAAAGGGGTCGGATATTGGGAAGTGCATTGCATTAGGGCGATATCGCGGCTGCCGTTTTTTTCAAGTACTCCCAGGGCATGCGAAACCTCTTCCATGGTTGACATGCCGGTGGAAAGGATCACGGGCAGTCCTGTCTTTCCGATTTCGGCCAGAAGGTAATCGTTATTTGTGTCTGACGAGGCGATTTTGATGCATTCGATTCCGATCCGCTCCAGGATACGTAGCCCTTCAATATCGCAGGCCGTTGAAAGAAAAGCGATATTCAGTTCCTGGCAATATTCCTTCAGGGACCTAAACTGCTCCTCGCTGAATTCCAGGGACCGGGACCACTCGTGCTTGGTCATACCTTCAATCCGGCCCGCGAAATAACCCGGCTTCCCGGAATGTTTGGATTCGCTGGCCGAAGTCCGGAACGTCTGGAACTTGACACAGTCGGCTCCCGCTTCTTTTGCCTTTTTCACGAGTTCCAATGCGAGATCGAAATGCCCGTTATGATTGATCCCGGCTTCCGCGATCAGGAAAGCGCCTTTTTGTAATAAAATGTTCTTTTCAAACCAATTCATCCATTTTCTCCATTACCGCTTCGCAAAGGATTAAATCTTTCTCCTGGTCAATATCGATCGCAAAAATTGGGTCGATTTCCAATAATCCCATTTTTTCGCCGTATAAATTTTCATACTTCAACAAAGTTATAACCTTGACGGCATCGACGACTGCGTTGATGGCGAAAGCCGGCGGTAGCAGTTGCCTCTGATGATATTGCCGCCGGTCGATACCTTCGATAAAGGAAACCCCATATCCCTGCGCATCGGCCTTTAAAACCCAATAGGGATGATGTTTACCGTGAATCCGGTCGACCGAGCGGACCGAATCGCATTCCTGCTGCTCCAACATTTGAAGGGCGGCCTCGATGTGTTCCGCTTTTTTAAGAGGGGTCGTACAACGCAAGTTGACAAAAGCATCGAAATGATAACCCTCGTTTTGGGCCAGCCAATCCACACAATGTAAAAACACCGGGCGGTCCGGCGTGGAATCCTGAGCTAATGCCTCCGGTCTCATAAAGGGAACTTCCGCCCCCAAGTTCCGGGCGATATCTGCAATCTCGGGATCATCCGTGCTCACGATGACCCGGTCCAAAGCGGTACATTTCAATCCGGCTCGGATGGCATATTCGATCAGGGGTTTTCCCTTCAACAATGCCAGGTTTTTTTTCTTGATCCCTTTCGACCCCCCCCGGGCAGGGATGATGCCGATACTTTTAATCCGGTTCATGAAGATATCCAGCTAAAAATACTCTATCCCTTTTGGAAAATCCCGAAAAGGGTGTCTGTTGTTCCCCGGGATTGCATCCGGTTCTTATAAGCCGTCTCGCATTCTTCTCCCAAGGCTTCGGCTAAATCGGCGTTCCCACCGGGAATTCCTTTGACCAGCCATTGTAAATGATTGGACAGGGAATATCTTTGAACCCCTATGAACTCCACAACCCTGTAACCGCATTGCCGGAAAAGAAATTCGAGTGACTTTTTATTGTAAATGTAGGGGTGCATGGGTTGAAAATAGAAATCCTTGTAAGCCGCGCAATCGTAAAGTGAAATCAAAGGATCATCCGAGCTGGGGACTTCAACGACAATAAGGCCTTTATCATTTAAAAAAGGACTACAATTCCTTAATAAGGAACCCGGCATAATCAAATGTTCAAGCACATGAAACATGAAAATTTTGTTAAAATTATATTTAACCTTTGATATTTCTTGATATCCTTCGATGTTGAATCGGGTTTTTGCATATTCAAGATGGTCTGAACAAGATTCGATTAAAACCGGATCTTTTGTGATTTTATTTTCAATTAAATCTACTAAAAAATTGCCACAACCTCCGCCGATTTCCATAACTCGATCGTCGAACCTAATGTATTTTTTGACGGCTTGCATTCTATATTGATTAAGGGATTTTCTTCGATGATACGTCTGATTCGGGGTTTCATTTTGTGCGACTCCCCGCTGGTGCAAATGATCGGTGTAAGAAGAATAATATTCGACTGTCTCACTTTCTTCCCAAGTAGGCCAAACGAAATAGACCCCGCATGTGTCACATTGATACACACAGGCCCGATCATCATGCCACACCTTACTCCAATATAATGTGGGATTGTCTTTCTTACAAAGGGGGCAGGATGAGGGATTCATTTTTTACTCTTACTCACGTCTATTATAAGGCAAACCAAGCATTAGATACTATTGATGGATTCGCAAAATATTTTTTTAATGACTTCATTATACTGAAAAGGTAGATTGTGATATCCTTCTTTATAATTAAAGTTTGGATGATGAGGATTCCTTAAGCAGGCCATATAAAAATGCAAGTCGTCGATTCGTTTTAAAAAAGATAGGGGGATAATCGGGAGAGAATCATGATGCCCTTTTTCAGCCTCATGATGGATGATATATGCGGCTTTCATCAAAAAGGATTCGGTATGCTTGAGATCATAGTAGTTTTCCCAAAAAGGATTTATTTTTGATTTATTGAGGGGGACCTTAAAGGGCTCCCTGACAAATGTACAGAGTTCTTCAAAGCTGCCAGCTTGCGGTACTATTTCGGAAAGAATTCGGTTGACATCGTTCCTTGAACAAAACAGGGAATAATTACCACTCAAGCGGTCGATATAAACCACCGGAACGTTCAATAAATATGCTTCCGTAACGAGGGTCGAAACGCTAGTGACGATCAAATCCTGTTTCGAGGCCCAACTGGCAAAGTCCAGGGAAGAATCGATATTGATTCTTCCCCGGAAATCGGGATTCACGAATTCCCCCTTTGGGGACCCTTTCGCCGCAAAGTACTGTTTAGGAGCTTCCAAAGGATAAGGACGAATGGATACATTAAAATTGGTTTCTTTTACGATGAAATCAATCAGATCGAGATATAAACCCAAGGTCCTGACTTCCGCATCCATATTCTCGTAATGACGTTTGCCTTGAAACGCGAAATGCAAGGCCGATCGGCCGTCAAAGCAGTTAAGCGTAAAGAAATGACCGGCAAGCCCGATCGAACGGTTGTTTCCTTTTTGTGTCGTCGGCCAAAACCGGCAGACGTCCAAACGTGGATGCCCGACGATTTCGATCCTTCCATCACTTGAAAATTCCCGGCTAAGATCCTCTTGTCCTTTTTCCTTAGCAATCTCAAGCATAAGATTAAACGTATTTTGTCCCCACAATAGGATCTTATCCATGCGCCGATAATGATCGGGATGGTTAATAAAATAACTTTCATTTAAAGTGGTTTTTGACTCTCCTCCTTCACCTGAGTACATAATGAATTTGCTTCGCGGAAATGCTTCTATAATGGGAGTGGTTTTTGATGCGTTGGGATAAACGACAATATGCGGCCGCCAATAGCGGATGGTGCGGATATAGTTTCTGACGCTCGTTATGACCACTGCCGCTCCAAGATTTTCTAATAGCCCCTTTAATATATACCAGGAAGGGAAATCCCTTCTCAATGTCATGGCGTGCAAAACGATTCTATGCTTCTTCACTTGCTGCCTTCCTTTAAAATGGCCGGGATCGGGTTTCCAGTCGACGGAATCAGGTTTTTGGCATGCAGGTCTTCGAGAAATCCGAACAACAGATAATCACTGTATCTTCGGCCTGCTACTTGTATTCCGAAAGGCAAGTTTCGAGGGGAAATAAAAGCGGGAACGCTAACAACCGGCAAAAACGTCATGGTCCACATCAAAGCCGGGTCGGCTTTCTCGGGGATTTCCCTTAAAGGGGCGTCTCCGGCTGTGCTAAGAGAGACAAGCGCATCGTATTTTTCCATGAACCGGTCCATGAGGCGAGCCAAGTTTATCTGCTCGATGAGAGCCTTTTGATATTCCTCCGTGGTGATATGCTTGCCGCGTTCGATTATTTCTTTCATGATATCGGAAATATGGCTCGATTGATTATACTCTTCTTGAAAATAATAGGACAAGGTTTTATCGTAGATTTTGAGATGGATATCGTGCGAATGTTCCATGGGTCCGGGTAAATCAACCGGGAATATTTCTACGCCTCCGACTTTTGCTATTTTTTCTGTCCAATCGGTAATAGCGCTCTTTGCGTAATTCTCTGCTTCTTTCCAGGTGTGCGTTTTGACAAAGGCAACCCGCCAAGGCCTTCCCTTCGGCTTGAACTGTCTTGCAGGATTATTCAAAGCCGCATGACTGAAAGGATGATTTTCTCCTTTGACGATAAGTGCATTGAAAACGTGCTTTACGTCTTCAAAATGAATGGTAAAAAAACCGATGGTATCCAGGCTGTCGGTCGTTTTAAGAACGCCCGTTCTCGGAATTAATCCAAAAGACGGCTTGCTTCCGTAAACGCCGCAAAAACTTGCGGGCCTGACGATAGAACCCCCGGTCTGGGTCCCGAGCGCAAAAGGAACCATCCCCATCGCCACTGCCGCCGCTGAACCGCTAGATGAGGTTCCCGGAGTATGCAGCGGATGATGGGGATTATTCGTTTTATTCAATGCATGGACTGCGAACTCGGCTGTAACCGTCTTTCCCGGAATCAAGGCACCGGCTTCCCGGAGATTAAATACGACGCGAGCGTCATTACCCGGCTTGAATCCTTTCCACAATTCGCTCCCCATTTGAGTCGGGAAATCACACGTATTAAAAACATCTTTTATACCGATCGGGATCCCTTCCAAGCTTCGAATAGCTTCTTGTTTTTGCAGCCTTTCCTGAATTATCCCAGCTTGATGTAATAACGCTTCCCCATCAAATATCTCCCAGGCCTGTACCTGTTTTTCTAATTTTTCGACCTGTCGAATGCAGATTTTTGCCACGTCCTTTGGGTCAAGGTCCTTTCTTTGATAAGCTTTCAAAATATCCCGGATGCTTAATGAAAAAAAGGAATCCTGTTTCTTTAGGGTAGGATGTGAATCCTGAAAAAATTCGAGATCGTCAATGATAAACGGATTGGGCCTATTCGGTCGCAACCGTTCGATTAATTGTTGTGAAAAAGGCAGAATACGCTCGGAATTAACATTTTGCTTTAAAGCAATCGGTATATCCACATCTTTCAATCGTTCCACTTTCAACTTCTTCATGACTTCGTAAAATTCTTCTTCCGTCATACCGGTAATTTGTAAAAAATAATCCAATGCTTCCGGTCGAATTGGATCGATTTTACCGGCCAATTCGAGCCCCTCATCACGGGAGAGCAGTCCGTTTCGGATATCGATTGTGGCGTGAAATGAAGCTCGCCCGAACCCTCTTTTAAGATAACAGGTAAAGTCATGCATCCCAGGCATGATGCATTCAGCGCTTTTATACCGCTTATAAGTCTGTTCTATTTCAGTCTCACGCCAATCATAATGATTCTTCACGAATTCGGTCTGGCGTTCATCGTCCCAAAAAATATAATTGCCAAGATGAATACCTTTGATTCCGGCTTGTTCGCATTCTTCGCTGGTAGGGAGATGGAACGGAAAAATATCCCTATCACTGATTGTATCGCATACCATGTCTTCAGGGGCTTTTTTTGCCGAAATTTTTAAAAAGTATTCCCGATCGTATAAAATTGGTTTGTTATAAGACCCAAATCCGTACCCTTCTTGAGCTCCCTCTCCGTATACGATGAGCGGTATCTTGAACTTGACTGCGATTTGCAGAGGAAAAGATCCGCAACCGGCGTGACAATGCCAGCAGGTGTCGCCGATTTCATATAACGATTTTTTGGCCAGCCGATTAACGAGACCCCGGTTGGGTGTGAACATGATATGATCCACATTAAATACTTCGAGGGCATTCAAGAGATTAAACCAACCGGTTTCGCTGAACCAATTATGGCAGAAAGTGACAGCCAACGGTTTCATATGATAAACCTTGCAAAGGACGTGCATTTGAAAAGTGCTGTCTTTTCCACCGCTGATCGGCAGAATACAATCATAATTATTGCCGGCCTTGGATTTCGCTTCTTCCAATATAGTGCGAAGGTCCTTTTCCCGTTCCACCCAATTGATATGCATTTTTTGCTCGGAAGATCTGCAGGCTCTGCAAATACCCATGGAATCAAACCGGTTTCCTTCGTTGGATTCCGGCATGCAACATCGAATACAATATTGCATTTTGCCTTCAAATAAGGGCTTGGGATCTCGTGGCACGATGTCTTCTCCTCAAAAAAATCTTGCTTTTAATTCTATTGCAAAAAATATTGCGCTTGATCACGTTTAAATTAAGCGGGCAGATTTCCGAATTTTCCCAAAATCCTGAAATCTTCGGGTACTGCGCGGCAATCGATGATTCTCCCACCCATTAAGGAAGAATAAGCAAGTGCCATCAGGATTTTTTGGTTTTGAACAATAGAGTCATAATGGGTTTCGAAGTTGCGAGTTACTGCTGAATACAATTCCAACAGCGCATTTTGCGTGCCGCTTTTCATTGGTTTAGTCGACTGGATTGTTTTTGTTTTCGTGAAGTAAGGGCTTCCACCTTTTCCTTTTTTCTCAATAACAATTTTGCTTCCATTGGCAGAAATGGTTAAAATCCCTTTTTCACCGTGAATTCTCGTGTTCATTCCACCACCCGTACCGATGACCCCTATGATCCCATTTGAGAATCGAATCATTCCTCCCAGAACAACGGGATCATCTATAATCGTATTGTTGGCCTTGTCGAATTTTGAGATGATGCAATTTCCCTGTACGGTCGCTATTTCTTCACAATCCGAAAAATAGAGGCATAAATCAATTGAATGCGGATGGGTCCACATGAGGGTTGATCGGCCGTGTTCAACGTTTATTTGAACGATATTTCCTATTTCGCCTGATTGAAGCATTTTTTTGGCTGCTCGATAAATGCCGTGATATCTCCTATAGGTACCGAAAGTGAATTGGATATGATGCTTCTTAAACAAACCGATCATCTTTTTTGCTTCTTTTATGCTTTGTGCAAATGGTTTCTCACCATGTATGCCTTTGACGCCCAATTTTATGGCAAACGCCATAATCTCATTGCGGATATCAGTCCTAGTGGCGATTGACACAACATCCGGCCTTATCCTTCTGATGATTGTTTCATAATCGGTTGAAAGGTTGTCAACGCCGTATTTCTTCCCCGCCTTAATCAATTTATTCTCATCCGCATCGCATAATGCTTTGAGAGAATAATATCTTCGCAATGAAACCAACGCATCAACATGACTTAACGGATTCCATCCGGGCGGCGAATATCTCTTCATAGATTTATCTGTAAACGCGCCCATTCTCCCGCATCCGATCACGACAGCGTCTAATGGATGTTCTTGCTTCAGAAATCTATCTCCAGTGTAACAGACATGTAAAAAGCGGCGATTTCCGATCCATGTATTTTGCATACACCTTCTCGATGTTTATCCAGGAATCTTCAAAAGAAATAAGCCGCTCGGCAGGCAATTTATTTTCTTGTATCAAGCGCACCAAGAGTTCCATATTTCTTTTTTTAGTATACCGGATATCCCAGGCCGGAACTTCAACATGAGGAGAATAACCGCAGGCTTTGATGGTTATCTGCTTATCATAGAAATATTGAGAATCCAACGGATTAAAGTTCGGCAGACTCGAACGACCCGGAAAACCAATTACAAGGATAGTTCCGCCTTTCCGGCAAATTTGTAAGGCCAAAAGCCAATCATTCCAATCATTGGAAGTTGAGACGACTAAATCCATACCGACGTCACCGGAAACCTCATACAATCTTTGCATCAGGCTCTTTTCATCTTTCCTGAAAAGCTTAACGGATTTCCAAAGCCTATCTTCTGGCTTATAAACATCAAGATTTGTAAAAGCAAATGTATTATAACCGAAATGATCGGACAACAACAAAGCAGTCATTCCCAATGTGCCTATCCCTACAATCGCTATATTACTGCCGTTCTTGGCTTCTCCTTTTAATAATGCATTATAAGCAATGTGGAACAGATATGCTGTCGTGATCTTTTTCAATCCAATTTCATTTCGTATCAGAATCGCAAAATCGGTTTCGTCCATCACAAAATGACTGCGATGAGATTCAAGAGTCAGGATTTTATCTCCTTTTTTAAATCGCTGCACTTGATCACCGACATGAATAACTTCAGCCAAATTGCAATAGCCAAGTAAACGAGGATATGCTTTGCCTGGACGAAGAGGGGGATTTCCTTTGTAAGCACCCAATTCGGTTCCCGGTGAAACAGCAGTATAAATAGTTTCAGCGATTATTGCGGTTGATTTCAACTTTTCAGGAACAATCTCGGTTTCAACTGTTTTTATCAGTCCTGGCGATTCCAATTCTATGATCCTGCTTGTGATATTTTCTTTCATGCAAAAACCCCGACGATCAAACAAAACCTACTTCATAATCTTCTTTTAAAGAATTCTTTAAGGCAATGCGGTTGAAATTTTTAATTCATGCACCGTTAAATATGGCGTAATGAACGATATCGACTTCCCGATTTTCAAAAAGGCATTGTCGGATCCGTCGGCCATCCTTTTTCATCTTTAGACGTTTCATGATTTTAACCATAGCTGTATTATTCGACATTGAACCGGCCGCGACTTTCCTTATTTTAATTTTTGAGAAAAGAAAATGAACAACCGCCTCAAAGGCTTCCAATCCATACCCATATCCCCATGTATTTTTTTCGCCGATCAGAATACCGACGTCCGCCGTTTGATTCCAAGGATCTACATAGGCGTTCAGATTTCCGATATGTTTATAACCATTCTGAATTTCTTCGAGCGCCCAAAAAAAATTGCTCGTTCCTTCAAAGGATTTCCAATATTGGCGGCAGGACTCCAACGAATGCTTCTTAAATCGGTTTTGGCTGTAGCGCACCACCTCAGGGTCGTTGAGCCAAGCAACATAGGTGTCGGTGAGGTGCTTTTCCCAAAAAGGCGTGATCAACAGGCGATCGGTTTTGATTTCGTTGGAAGAATTCAATTCAGACACCGGGTTTTAGTTCATTCCGGTTTTCCCAGACTTTATGAAAGGCAGCCGCCACGTCGTCCAAGTCTGCTTTCCGAAGCGAGGGAACCATAAATTCGTGCATAAATAATTCCTTTTCATGCATCCTTTCAGTTACTGGGCAGATGCCTTTGGAATAATCGACTTGCCCTTCATACCAAGGGCGCGTAAAAGGGCATCCCTGAGTCCCGTACGCTCTTTTATTTTGAAATAAGGGTTGCAGATACAAAGGTTTCACGTATCCGGAACTGATCTTGGCTCCCTCCGACTCGCGCAATTCAAAAGGCGGTAATTCGGCTGCGACCGCCTTGACGAATTGATTCCTTGAAACGCCGGCGATTTCCTCTCGGAATTTGCAAGCATGGACGTAATAAACGTGCTTGCATCCCTCTCGCACTTTAGGCGCAATGATCGCCGGAATGTCGGAGAGTGCCTTTTCCAGATAGGAAACATGGGCCAAGCGCTTTTCAAGAAATCCTGGCAGCTTCTTCAATTGGCAGCGCGCAATAGCCGCTTCAATCTCTTGCATTCGGAAGTTAAATCCGATCATGTTCACTTCAGCGGCCGAACCTTTGGCTTCCACCACGGCTTCGGCATGATTCCGGATCAAGCGCACGCGATCGGCCAGATGGTCGTCGTTGGTTACAATAATGCCGCCTTCGCCGCAATGAATATGCTTATGAAAATTAAGGGAGTAAACGCCTATGGATCCGAGCGTTCCGACGAATCGACCGCCGTTGGTCGCTGCCGGAGCCTGAGCGGCGTCCTCAATGACGTAAAGTCCGTGTTTGGCGGCCAAAGCGTTTATCCGTTCCGCATCATAAGATTGTCCGAAAAGATTGACGACGATGATGGCCCGCGTCCGGGAAGTGATGTGTTTCTCGATCGAATCCAGATTTATGCAAAAATAATCTTCATCAATGTCTGCAAATACCGGAACGGCGTTGAATATGATTGGAGCCGTAGCCGTCGCCGACATCGTATAGGGAGGAACGATGATCTCTTCGCCTGGTTCCACGCCCGTGGCGCCCACCGCGCAGATCAATCCAGATGTGCATGAATTAACCGCGACGGCATGCTTGACTCTGAAAAATTCGGCCCATTCTTCTTCAAGCGCCCTGACTTGGGGCCCCCCGTAAAAATATTCATGCCAGCTGCCGAGATAACGCGAAAGGATGCCGCTGTCAAGCACCTTCATGACTTCCTTCTTTTCTTCCGAACCGATGGTGATGTGGGCCGGAAATGGTTTTTCCCGTACGGGCTTGCCGCCGTTGATTGCAAGCTTCATAGAACTCCCCGGTGATTGATTATAAGAAAAAATTCTGTATAAATTTTTTTCACAGAAGTAGTTTCATAACCTGTTTTGATCTTAACCTAATGTGGCTGCTCGAGGTTATAAAACCGGATATAGCATCTTATCCGTCTTGACGATTTGTTTTTGGTTTTAACCCGTCTTACGGAATTGGGCCTGAAACATCCGTTCGGCTGTTTCCCAATCCTCGGGAGTGTCGATATCCTGTACGAGATACCTCGGTATGACGACCGGCATGGCGTCCGGACTATAGAGTTTTTTTATTCGCATAAACCGGTCGTTGTTCATCCAATAGAATTGACCGGCGTCATGGTATGCGGCCGGTAAATCCTGGGACCTTGTTTTTTCGTATTCGGGCCAGAACATTTCCACGGTTCCTTTTTCCGTTATTTTGAGGGCCCTGAAGATGCTAAACGGGAAAGTCGTAATCGAAAAGACCGAAGTCACCTGATGCTTGACTAAAAGATCATAACCCTCCTTGAGGTATTTCGGAAGGATAAAAGGCGCCGTCGGGTAGATGCAACAAGCATAATCGGCCGGTTGATTCGTGTTTTTCAAGAACTCAAGCGCATGCATAATGACCGGGGCCGTAGGAGTATGATCATCGGATAACTCTTTGGGCCGCATAAATGGGACAGTCGCCCCAAATCGACGTGCTGTTTCCGCGATCACTTCCGAATCCGTTGAAACGATGATTTGGTTGAAAATTCCGGTTTCTTGTGCCGCTTTGATGGAATAATAAATAATCGGCTTCCCGGCAAAAAGCCTTATATTTTTATCCGGAATTCTTTTGCTCCCCCCTCGGGCGGGAATAATGGCGATATTCATAAGAAAATTACATTTTCCTTTCATTTGATTGTGGAGTATTCATGCAGTTTAAAATGAGCTTATAGATCTCATTCGCGGCGTTTTTATGAAGATATATTTCCTGCCTTGGCTCATAATGCCTTTGGCGATGGATATCTCTCAGCCAATCGTTCATTTTATTTTTGAATGTTGGAGAGGAGTCGACAAAGACCACTCCTTCCCGCTTTTGAAACATTTTAAGAGCTTCCAGCCGGATTTCAGGCTGTAAACTGATCACCGGTTTGCCGAGCAGCCAGGCTTCATATAAAAGGATGGAAGCCATCCCGGCTATCCCATCCGCTAAAAACAGCGCATTTCTCCCTTTTTCAATTTTTAGAATACCCCCCTCCAAATTTCCGCGGACCGTTTGCCAAAAGTCATCGAGTTCTTTTGCATTTTCTCTCGGATGGGGAAGGATCGCAACTTGAAGTTCTTTTGTTTTGCTTTGGAGCGTTTCACAAAAAATCCGCAGCACCGTCTTTTCGGTATAGCCCCGATAGTAGGC
>RPPU01000049.1 GCA_003819975.1 Desulfobacteraceae bacterium | reverse complement strand
GATATTTTTAAATAAGAAGCCATCCGTATGTGGTTTCCGGTTAACGAATGGTTCAAAAAAATCGAACAAATCCCGATTTGAATGTTTGGACTCTGATTTTATAATAAAAAGTTTTATTTCGCGTCCAGGATCTCGCGAAGCTTTTTGGAAAATTCCTGGAGATTGAACGGCTTTTGGATAAAACCATTGCACCCGCTCGCGAGGAGTTCGGCAGCCTGACCGTGAATGCTGTAACCGGTCGACAGCAGGACTTTGACCTGCGGATCATGCTCCTTCAGTAGTTTATAAGTCTGCTCCCCGCTTAATTCGGGCATGACCATGTCCAACACCACCAGATCGATTCGTCCTTTGGCTTCGCGGTAGATCTGCAGAGCCTCCTTGCCTGAAGCCGCAGTGCTGACTTTGTAACCCAGCCGTTCCAGCATTCTGCGGCCGACATTCAGAATCACGGGCTCGTCATCGACCAACAAAACTCTTTCACTCCCCGTTAGAATTTTTTCATCTCCGGTTTCGAGTTTCACGATCTCTTTGCCCGAAGCCGGCAAATAAAAAGTAAAAGTGCTGCCCATCCCCTTTTCGCTAACCACATGGATGATGCCGCCGTGGCTCTTGATAATCCCATAGGCCGAAGCCAAGCCCAAACCGGTGCCGCGGCCCATCTCCTTGGTCGTGAAAAAAGGGTCGAAAATCCGGTCCAAGACCTTTTCGTCTATGCCCATGCCGGTATCGGTGACCATAACCTTGACGAAAGAGCCCGGTTGGAGTTGATACGGCAGCACCCGGTTCTCATCCAAAATTGTATTTTGGGTTTCCAGATAAAGGTCTCCGCCGGCCGGCATGGCCTGGCCGGCATTGACAAAAAGATTAAGCAAGACCTGCTCCACTTGGCCCTGGTCTACTTCCACCGGCCACAACCCTTTTTGATAACGGGCGTGGATGACGATTTCTTTCTTGGTGCGGCCGAACATGCCCGCGGTTCTTTGGACCAAATCGTTCAGATCCGTGGATTTGACTTGATACTTGCCGCCGCGGGCAAAACCAAGTAACTGCCGGGTCAGGTTTGCGGCGCTGCGCACATAATTCTCGATATTTTTCAGATATTCGAAATGCGGATGAACCGGTTCCGTTTCCGCCAGCATAAGCGAAGCGCACCCCTGAACCCCCATCAAAATATTATTGAAATCATGCGCCACGCCGCCGGCCAAGGTGCCGATCGACTCCAGGCGTTGGGATTGCTTGAGCTGGGCCTCGATGCGTTTTTTCTCGGTGATATCCACCGAAAAACCCCGTATCCCGACCGGCCGTTCATTATGTATCATCAAAACGGAATGGAACAGGGCCGGAAAACTGCTCCCATCTTTGCGAACAACCCGGTATTCGTTCAACCCGGACTGCTCGCCGGCTAAAATACGGCCAATGGTCTCTTGGACCCGCGGGCGATCTTCCGGGCTGATCACGTCAAGTGCGTTGACCCCCCGTTTAATTTCTTCCGGAGTATATCCGAAATATTCATGAGCCTTCTGATTGCCGAACGTTACTTTCCCCTCCGGGGTCATCTCAAAAATCGCCTCGGGCAGCAATTCCGCCAATTCGCGGAACCGTTGTTCGCTTTCCCGCAAGGCCTTTTCCGTCTCGATCCGTTCCTGAATGTCCCGGTTCAGCCGCACATTGGTCTCGGCCAATTCCAAACCGTTTTTTTGAAGCTGCTCCAGCATCTGATTGATCTGACCGGCCAAATCGCCCAGTTCATCCCTGCTGTAGACCGGTACCCGTTGCTCCGGTCGGCCTGCGCGGCCGATCCGGTCCACCTGGGCCCGCAACCGGCCTAGGGGTCTTAAGACAACCCTTTCCAATGCCGCCATGATCACGACGATAAAACCCAGGCCGATTGCCAAAAGCGAAAACATATAATATTTCACGGCCTTGAGCCCTTCCTGATAAATCAGGCGCTCGACATCCACTCTGAGAACCAATGCCGGCAGGCCATCGATGTCCCGCAACAAGGCATAACCGGTCGCTTGTTTGGCATCAAGCACCTCAAACCGGGTGGTTTTTTTAGTTTCATATTCTTGCATCAGCAACTTATGCCAGATCGAGATATCTTTGGTTTGATCCACGGTGAAAATTGAAAGCTGCAGTTGGGTGATTTCCGAAAGACCCTGAATGGTTTTTTCATCCAAATAACGCCCGGCAATCAAAATCCCCATGATCGGGCCGCTAAAATCGCTTTTCAGAATGGGCTGGCTGCAAACAAAAACAGGTCCTATAGGCCCCATTAAAATCCCGGATTGATGACGGCCGGTATTGGAAAATTGCGTCAGAAGCGGAGTAGTTAGGATTTTGGTAAGCAATACGAGAGGAGTAGGCATTTCTTTTTTTGTTTTTAAATCAATAAACTTGGCGAATACCAGTTTGCCTTTTGGATCGACAAAGACCATGAAGTTGAATTGCAGACCGGCCACGGCCTCGTCGGTCAAATTGCTCTTGATGTATTTCGGGTTACGGGTTTGAATAAATGCATAGGTCTCATCCCAGGGGGCCCAATCCCCCAGGGTGTCATGCATATTGGACAATACGGAATCAAGCGCGCTGAGACCGCGTTGCGTATCCAGAAGCGTATTTGTTTTTTCAAGGGAGAAAAAACTGTTCAGCATGACCATTCGGACGACGACCAAAAGCACGATCAACAGGATGATAAAAATACTGCCGATCATAATGAGGGTTTTATAGCGAATACTCATGGTTTGAACCTATAAAAATAATTCGGGCTTCTCAGATCCCCCAAGGGTTATCCGAATGGCCGATAGATCTTTATCTTTTATCGGCATTTCGGGATCATACTTAAAAAAAACATGAATAATCAATGGATTAGGATCAAAACCGACTCCGGCTTGTTCCCAATTTGATTATACTATTTTTTTATTTTGGTTCGCTTTTCAGTTGCATATCATTATAAACGTTTTAACTGCAAACATCGATATTTTTTATCCGTAAAAATCGGATCCCTCCTCATCCTGAATAGACGCTTGTCAAAAACCTGACAGGAATTTCATCCGTCACGAAAAATATTCCCAATCCGGAAGCAACCTCATGAATTTATTGAATTTATTTTTCTCATTCTCTCCTGCAAATAGGCATGTAATTTGCATTTTTTATAAAAAACCAAAGACAGATTGCATGAAGACCCTGATTTCCCTCTTTATTTCCGGTTTTTACAAAGGAGAATCGATTGTGAAAAAAAATCTGGCACTGGAAACTCGTTATCGTCTGAGTATTCAGAAAAAAATGGTTTTTTTACTGGTGGCCCTGACCACGATTTTTCTGACCATCTTCGGAATCTACCAGATCCTGAACAACCGGTATAATATGACCGCCGACTTGGAGTCCCTGGCCCAGATCACCATTGACCGCCTTGAAGAAAACCTCAGGGTGCCGGTCTATAACATGGATTATAAAAACGCGGCCAATGTGGTGAATTCCGAACTCCAGGAAACCCGGATCTTTGCCGTTTTAGTGCGCGATGTGGACGAGAAGGCCATTGTGCTCGGCAAAACACGCGACGATCAATGGAAAGTGACGGAAACCAAATCCGACATACAGGGCGACCTGATCAAGAAAAGCAAACCCATCATGCGCGACAAGGAAAAAATCGGTTTGGTTGACATTTTCTTGAGCCCCAAGTTTATGCAACAACGGTTGGCCCAGGAAATCCGGGCCATAAGTGCAGCCGTCATTCTGCTCGACCTGGCCCTGGTATTGGGTCTGGTTTTCAGCCTGCGCATTATCCTGATCCGGCCGATCAATGCGATCACGGAGAACCTCAACACCGGCGCCGAGCAGATCGCGGGCGGCGCCGAACAGGTCTCGACTTCCAGCCAATCCCTGGCTGACGGCGCTTCGACCCAAGCCGCTTCCATGGAGGAAACGACTTCTTCTCTGGAGGAAATTTCTTCCATGACCAAGCAAAATGCCCAGAACGCCAATGAAGCCGACAACTTGATGAAAACCGCCACCCAGGTGGTCCAAAAAGCCGACCAATCCATGGCCGAACTGACCCATTCCATGAAAGAGATCACCCAAGCCAGCGAGGAGACCCAGAAGATCGTCAAGACCATCGACGAGATCGCTTTTCAAACCAATCTGCTGGCTCTGAACGCGGCCGTGGAAGCGGCCCGCGCCGGCGAAGCCGGAGCCGGGTTTGCCGTGGTGGCCGACGAAGTCCGCAACCTGGCCATGCGCGCGGCCAATGCCGCCAAGAACACGGCCGAATTGATCGAAAAAACAGTCAAAAAAATTCAGAACGGGACCGGCTTGGTCCATTCGACCAATACGGCTTTTTCCGAAGTCGCCGGCAGCATTGTGAAGGTGGGTACGCTGGTATCTGAAATCGCCACTTCCTCCAGCGAACAATCCTCCGGCATCAATCAAATCAATCAGGCCATGACCCAGATGGAGGGCGTGATCCAGCAGCATGCCGCGCACGCCGAGGAATCGGCTTCTGCTTCCGAAGAGATCCACGCCCAAATCGAGCAAATGAAAGACACGGTTAAAAGATTGACCTCATTGATCAGCGGCCGGACCGGCGCGGGCCAAGCCCCGATCAAGCACCGTTCTTCGATACGAAATTCCGGAGCCAAACCGGGACGTCAACCGGTTCCCAAAACGCAAAAAACCGCGGCCCCCAAATCGAATCCGGCGCCGGCCCAGGTCATTCCCCTGGATGAAGGGGATTTCAAGGATTTTTGAAACAAGCGGTTACCACCAGGAAATCCGATCTTCAGCCGGACCGAGATCCGGTCATGCGCTTGCAAGATCAGGATTTCAAGGTTTTTTATTAAACATCCAACCTAAATCAATAAAGGAGAAAAAAATGAAAAAGAAATTGTTCTGGTTATCGATCGTCACGGCCGTCGCTTTATTCGTCATTCCGGTCTGGGGACTCGACAACAACCTGACCATCATGACCGAGGAATTGCCGCCTTTCAGCTACACCCTGGACAACCAACAAACCGGTTATGCCATCGAGGTGGTGCGCGAAATCCTGAAACGCGTCGGTCACGCCGATAACATTCAAATCCTGCCCTGGTCGCGGGCCGTCGACACATTGGAGAAAAAAGAAAACACGGTAGTCTTTTCCATGGGCCGCACCGAGCAGCGTGAACCGCTTTACAAGTGGGCCGGGCCCCTGGTTGAATTTCGATGGGTCTTTTTCGCCAAGAAAGGATCGGGCATCAAGGTTTCGGCTCTGGAAGACGCTAAAAAAGTAAAATCCGTTGGTACTTCCCTTAATTCCGCCAGCCATCAACTCCTTGTTCAAAACGGCTTCAGCAACGTGGACACGGACGGCGACCAGATCGCCATGATCAAAAAACTGATGGGCAACCGCCTCGATCTCTGGATGACCGGCGACATACCGGGTTATTTTATCGCCAAGAAAAACGGGTTTGCTTCTTCCGATATGGAGCCGGTTTTTGATATAAAGACACTGCTGCTATACGTAGCCTTTAACAAAAATACCTCCGACGAGATCGTCAAAAAATGGCAAAAAACCCTGGACGAGATCAAGGCCGACGGCACCTACGCCAAGATCGTGGCTAAATATAAATAAACCAAAGGCGCGGTTTCGACCGAGAAACCCGATCTTCATCTTGGCCCGGATTGGGTCATGCGCTTGCAAGATAAGGATTTCAAGGTTTTTTTATTCAACATTCAATCTAAATCGATGAAGGAGAAAAAAAATGAAAAAGAAAGGGTTTTGGTTATCGATCGTCACGGCGGTTGCGTTATTCGTCATACCGACCTGGGGCCTGGACAACACCATCAGCATCATGACTGAAAGCGGTTTCGTGCCCTTTAACGATGAAAAAGACGGCAAAGCCGTTGGTCTTTCGACCGAAATGGTCCAGGAAATTCTGAAAAGAGTGGGCCATGCCGATACCATCCAAGTATTACCCTGGGCGCGGGCCGTGGACACCCTGGATAAAAAAGAAAACACGGCCGTCTATTCCATGATGCGCACGCCCAAGCGCGAGACGCTTTACAAATGGGTCGGGCCGCTGGCTGAATTAAAAGAAGTGATGTTCGCCAAAAAAGGCTCCGGTCTCAAAATCACCAGTCTCGACGACGCTAAAAAAGTGAAATCCATCGGCGTGAGCCGGGAATCCGCCAGCCACCAATTTCTGACTCAGAATGGTTTCACCAATGCCGACGCGGACGGTGAAGCCACCGGACAAGCTAAAAAACTGATGATCGGCCGTATCAATCTCTGGTTTACGGCTGAATTATCCGGTTATCTCATTGCCAAAGACGCCGGGGTCGATACCGCTCAAATGGAAGTGGCTTATGAAGTAAATAAGATGGTCCTCTATATGGCATTCAATAAGAATACTTCCGACGAAATCGTCAAAAAATGGCAAAAAGCCCTGGACGACATGAAAGCCGACGGAACCTACAACAAGATTTTGGCTAAATATAAATAAGTCCTAACAACCCTTCTTACTTGCCTCCCCCGGTCATCGCTGCCGGGGGAGGGTTCATGGTTTATTTTTTATTTTGTCAATTCTTGCGGATAGAGTCTCGACTGAAATATATTCAAACAACTCCATTAAAAACCATTCAACTATTAATTAAAGAAGGCGCCGCGTTGAAGGAAAAACTTGAAAAAGCCATTAATCAGATCGACCAAAATAAAATTTTTCAAACGCATAAATATTATTTGAACCTGCCGGCCGGCGGGATTGTCCCATAACCGGGAACGCCGGAGTGGAAACAAGAAGAGCCCATGTGGCGTTCGGGGAATTTACCCGGACGACACATGGACCCTTAATAAACGTTTTTAGGCGTTTCGTTCAACCATATCGCCAAATGAAAGACAAATATCATTAACCGGTTACCATCGTACAATCTTATTCCGGCCCGCTGGAACTCCTGTTCTGGCCCGCTGGAACTCCTGTTCCGGCGGCTGCAATGGATGTTTTTTTGATCCTGGGCCTTTCAGGTTCAAAAAACATTTGGGGAGGAACCGTCATGCTTATCATCGTTAAAATTTTTATTTTAGCACTGACCGTTAGCCTGATATTCGCGGTTGCCCAGGTTTTCCGGCGCATTCTTCAGGATTGAAATCTTTTTCAGGAATCACTTAAACCGGACGAGCCGGAACCAAAAAAAGGCAACGCCCATAAACCGTTTAGAAAGATGCTGTACCACCAAGACAGCAAGACACCAATAATTTTTATTTATTTTTTAACTTCGTGTCTTAGCCTCACTGTAGTAATTTCAGGGCATTTTGAAATTACGTCCTTCGTGGTGAAGAAAATTTTAACCATCTTGAGCGAAATTTAAGCCTTTCGACACTAAAAATCAACCGCCCTTTTTGGGGGAGCGCCGGTTAAAAAAGGCGTAAAGCATTCCCCGACTTTTTCCGAGTAATCCTACAGGGCGATATTCATTTTAAGTTTCAACAATAAAAACGGATTTGGGACAACCCCCCTTTCTTCCAAAAACAAATGAGGAGGTCGCCAAATGATTCTTTTTAAAATCATTATCTCCGCGATGATCGTTTCCCTTTTATTTGCCGTGAGCCGGCTCTTTATACGCATGCTGAAGGAATAAAGACACCGCCGGGTAGACTACCGGGTCTTTTTATGTCTGTTTTGCGCACCGATCTTAAATGTTGCATGCCTCTTTTTAGGTAGTAGTAACCGGTCCGGCCATATCGCCAGCGGCTTTTATAGATCTCAAAAATTCTTCGGGTGTCATGACCGTAATATCGGCTTTGCCAAAATCTTTTTTGTTGCAAGTCAAGAGGCAGGCCAGGTCATTTTCTTTGGCAACATAAAATTGAATGGCGTCTTCAAAATCGGGAAAATCAGAGGCAAGCGCCCATTCGATAGTTTTTTCATTTACCGGCAGAATGTTCACCAGTAATTTTAATTTGATACATATATGTCAACGAAAAATATCAACCTCTTGACACCCGCCTTGCATATCCTTTATAGTTGAATGAAATAACCGGCTGACGGGGTGTGTGATCCTAAAAAGGACATCAACCCCTGAAGTCATAAAAAATGTTTTCAAAATCATGGGTACCGCCTGGATCAGGGCTCTGAATGACCGGGACGGCAAAAAAGAAAATTAATCTGACCCTTTTTGGTCAGGATTTTTGTCGTCGCATAGCACAAAAGGTCCTTCTCTCCACTGAAGGACCTTTTTTTATTTAAGCCTTTGTCCGGGTTCGGGCCAACCGAAAAAAAAGGAGGATAAAATGGAAAGAAAAAAAGTGACCATCGCAGAATTACTTCAAAAAAAAGAGCTCAATGAAAAAATAACCATGATGACCGCCTATGATTACCCGACCGGCCGATTGGTGGACGAATCGGGCATGGACACGATCCTGATCGGCGATTCCCTGGCCATGGTCATGCTCGGTTATGACTCGACCGTGCCGGTCGGCATGGATGAGATGATTCATCACTCCAAAGCCGTAACCCGCGCCGTCAAATCGTCCTTTACCATCGGCGATATGCCTTTCATGTCCTATCAGGTCAGTCCGGAAAAAGCGATTGAGAATGCCGGCCGGTTCCTAAAAGAGGCTTTTTGCGATTCGGTCAAACTGGAAGGCGGAACCGAAATGGCCCCGGTGGTCGCCGCCATTGTCAAAGCCGGCATTCCGGTTTGCGGCCATATCGGCTTGACCCCCCAAACCGCCACCAAATTGAGCGGATTCAAGGTCCAGGGCAAAGACGCGACCGGCGCCCGCGCCTTGTTGCAATCGGCCAAAGACCTGGAAGCAGCCGGTGCGTTCATGATCGTCCTGGAATGCATTCCCGATCTGCTGGCCGCCCGTATCACCCGCGAACTCAAGATCCCCACCATCGGCATCGGCGCGGGCAAGGATTGCGACGGCCAAGTCCTGGTCTATCACGACCTGGTGGGCCTGTTCGAGCGCTTTACGCCCAAGTTCGTGAAGCAGTACATTAATCTCTCGGCTGAAATCCGCAAAGCCCTGGCTCAATTCAAGGAAGATGTGGAAAAGGGACAGTTTCCCGGCCCGGAACACACTTTTACCATGAAAAAAGAAGAGGCGGAAAAGATATGAACTTCTTTATCGTCGGCGCCGGAGCCATGGGCTGCTTGTTCGCGGCCCGCTTGCAAAAGGCCGGTTTCAAGGTCTTTCTACGCGATTACCTGCCGGACCGCGCCGCGCTGATCAACCGCAAGGGCCTGCGCGTGGAAGGGATCGACGGCGAATATGAGGTGGAGGTGCCGACCCTCACCACGCCGCCCGCTTTTAAACCCGAAGCGGTTCTGATCTGCGTCAAGGCTTATGCCACGGCCGTTGCGGCCCAGGCTGTCAAGGAGTGGCTCCCTCCGGAAGCCGTGATCGTGACCATGCAGAACGGCCTGGGAAACGTGGAAACCCTGGAACAAATCTTCGGGCCCGACAGAGTCTTGGGCGGCGTGACCTCCGAAGGCGCCACCACCCTGGCGCCGGGCCGGATTCGACATGCCGGCCGCGGCGATACCGTGATCGGGCCGAGTCGGCACCCGCAAACTGCGGCCATTGCCGCTGCTTTTAATGCCGCCGGTTTCAAAACCCGTACCATTGAAAAAGTGGACAATTTGATCTGGAGCAAGTTGATCGTCAATGTCGGTATCAATGCCCTGGCCGCCATCACCCGTCTGAAAAACGGACGTTTGCCGGCCTTAGCCGGCGCCAAAACCGTCATGGAGATCGCGGTCAAAGAAGCGGTCGCCGTGGCCCAAGCCAAGCAGATCCAATTATCCTATCCCGACCCTCTGGCGCGGGTTCTGGAAGTCTGCCGTCTGACCGCCGACAACATCGCTTCCATGCTCCAGGACGTGCTCAAGCACAAGCAGACCGAGATCGATTATATCAACGGCGCTATTGTGCGGGAAGGCGAGCGTTTGGCTGTTCCCACGCCGGTCAACCAGGCCCTAACCGCTCTGGTGCACGCTATTCAGGAAAGTTATGAGGACCGCTTGGCGAGATAAAACAAAAACCGGTCTCGCGCAAAAGACGTAATTTCAAAAGACCCTGCAATTACTCCAGCGACGCCAAGATACGAAGAAATTTTAGACAGGATTAACAGGATCAACAGGATAAAAAACTAAGAGCACAAAGACAAAGAAACAAATGTGGATCGCCAATAAGAAAAAGGGGATGCCGTATTCATTCCTTCAGGGGCGGTGCACGGCATCAAGAACACCGGCAAAGCCGCCCTGCACTATTTGACCGCCAATCCCGCTTTCGGGCCGGAAAAAGAAAAACAGCTTTGGCCTGAGATTAAAGCCTTGGCAATGAGAAAAAAATTCGCTGATTCCTAAAATATATTACGACCTTCGTTTCAAGGCGTTTGTGCGGTCAATGAACAAAAAGCGTGATTGGTTTTTGCTTTGCCCCCCTCTCAGGGCAAAGCAAAAAGAATAAAATCTCTGTGTCCTCTGTGCCTCAAGCACGGGATTGTTTTTTTAAACAATCCCCGAAGCGGGCGGTGAATATTCTTCTTATCATCAAGGGGCTTATCTTATGTCGAACGATTTAAGACTAACCGCAATCATCGCCCCTTGCGGCCTGAATTGCGCTAAATGCCTGGCTTATGAAAACGGCGCTATCCGCGAACACAGCCAAGCCCTCCGACAATTGCTCGGCCCCAATTTCGACGCCTATGCCGAGCGTTTTACCGCCATGGAACCGGCTTTCCGGGATTGGCCGGGTTTCAAAAGACTGCTTGAATTCTTGAGCCAAGGCCGCTGCGGCGGCTGCCGCAAAAACGGCTGCCTTTTTACCGCTTGCGGGGTGCATGTCTGCATTAAAGACAAAGGCGTAAATTTTTGCTTTGAATGCGCGGAATTTCCTTGCACAAACCACGGGTTACCGCCTATATTGGAACAAAGATGGCGCCAAAACAATGAAAACCTGAAGCAAATTGGGATTGACCGTTATTTTGAAAAAACAAAAGATCTGCCGCGGTATCCTTAATTTTTAATAGGGAGGATCTGTTTACATGCCTTATGACAGCGGTAACGACCGAGCCCAAGACTCTCTCCATAAACCGTCTTTATGTCTCTCCTGTAAAAAAAATAAAATCAAATTTGAAGAAATCTCCTGTCACCTCAACCGCCTGAACCAGGCCGGTGAAACGGCTTTTCAATGCCGGGGGTTTGAAGCGGAATAGCCGGTTCCAAAAACATGGGAGGACCTATGAACAGCACGACATCACACCGTTTTCATTGGGCCTGGGTGATTTTGGGCATTTGCTTTCTGGATCTTTTTGTTAATTATTCCATCCGCCTGGGGTATGGCGTGGTCATGCCGGAAATGATTCAAGATCTCGGTTTCACCCGCATGGCCGGCGGCACCATCTACAATGCTTATCTTTTCGCCTATATCCTCCTGACTCCCTTTGCAGGTTATTGCACCGACCGCTTCGGGGGCCGGCGCGTAATCACGATCTGCAGCCTGATACTCGGGTTGGGGGTTTTCGGAATGGGCACAGCCAAAACTCTGACCATGGCTTGCATTTTTTACGCCCTGGCCGGTATCGGCGCAACCGGCATGTGGACCCCGGTTATTACCGTGGTGCAACGCTGGTTTGCGCCCCATCGCCGCGGTTTGGCTCTGGGTATTCTGGGCACCGGTTACGGTTTCGGCTTGGCAGCCATTGGTCTGGCCTTCCCTCTCATTGTACACGCTTATTCCTGGCGCTATGCCTGGTATATCCTGGGGATCTCCGCCCTGCTTTTATCGGTCGGGAACGGCTCTTTGTTGCGCAGCGACCCAAAAACCCATGGTTATAAGCCCTGGGGTGAGAAAACAGAACCGTTGGATCCGGCCCAAAGTCCGGCGCTAAGCGGTCAGCCCCTCCCGCGCTCCTGGTCGAACTTTATTAAAAATTCCAATTTTTGGCTGATCGGTTTTTCTTATTTTGCGGTCTCCTACTGTCTTTACGGTATCACCACTTTCATGGTCGATTATGCCCGGAATCAAATCGGAATGCCCCTGGAAAAAGCCAGCCTGCTGGCCACCATTCACGGCCTGGGTCAAGTGGTCGGCGTGCTGACGATCCTGCCTCTTTCCGACTACTTCACGCGCAAACGCACCCTTTTGGTTTCGAATGCCCTGATCGCCTTGGTTGTTATAGGAATCTTTCTCTTTGGTAAATCCTGGCTGAGCCTGGCCATCCTAATCGGCATTATGGCCCTCTTTTACGGCGCCACTTTCCCGCTTTACGGCGCCTGCGGCGGCGATTATTTCCCCAAACAGGTTATGGGTACCGTCATCGGTCTCTGGACCTTTCTATACGGTTCCGGGGCCATGCTCGCCAACTGGATCAGCGGCCTGATCCGCGACCATAGCGGCAGCTATCATCAGGCTTTCCTGATCGACGCCGTCATGGCCGGAATAGGATTACTGCTCATGTGCTTTGTCAAAAAAACATTACGATCGGGGCGCGCTTGAAGCAGAGTTTTACCGCCTGCCGCGCGCCTCAAAAATTGATCGAGATAGACAACCCTCGTTTCATCAAAATCAAAATCCTTTTTAATTGCGTAACGGATAATGCCGAAGCATTAAATATGGTTTTGGCAACCCAATCAACCGGGGCAATATTTAACAATGAAATACCGACATTGATGTGTTAAAAACGAATTTCATTCGGGCCTGGCGACAAAAATGTTCCAATCCGCAATCTCGGATAACGATACGTGAAAAACAGATCGATTTCGGGAACAGCAGCTACCGTTTACTGCAAGGCATCAAGATACAACAGCCGAGCAAAAACACGACAGCTTGTGTTTTTACTCGGCTGTTTTGACGAAGCTTGAGTCACTTCTCGGAAATCTGATTCTATATACCCTACGCTTACTATTTTTTAACTCCAACAGCAACTATACTTTCAATTCCAATGGAAGAATTTTCCCTGCCGTCTTCCGATATAATTGTATCAACCCCTTGTTCCCAATGAGGAAAAACCAATAATTTGCCTTTATCTTCTCTTCTTATTAATCCATACATATTGCGAATGATTACCCCTTTTTCTTTTAATAAATCGGGCAATTCATTTACTCGAAAGAGTTTCAACCTGCTCGGATACACATTCTCCTCGTTTGCATAATACAAATATTCCGGAAAATCTCTCTCTAGTCGTTCATACTCAATTTCCGGAAACTGGGCGCAAAATTTCTCATATAACTCTTGAAAATACTGCGGTAGCTTCGCGGGCATGGTGCTTGACAAAAAATTTCCGTCAATGATCAAAATAGATCCCGGTTTCATATTGCTTACCATGTTGGCAACCGCCAAATCGAAATCTTCGCTGATATTTGTCAAAGCGTCTCTTATACAAAAAGCCAAATCACTTTGCCGGGAAAACGACCAGGGAGACGTGACATCATGACAAATGCATTCATCATATATGCTTCTTTCCAGTGCTGTTTTAATCATCTCCCGTGAAAAATCTATTCCCTGAGTATAGATATCTTCGGACACTTGTAATAAAATTTTTGACAGCGCAAAGCCATTGCCGCAGCAAATGTCACTGACTACAAGCCGAACTCCCGGTGTTTGCAATGCTTTTTTTTTGAGTTCCTGCGCAACAAGAGCATATAACGGCAAATTTCGATTAAGTTCCCATGTCATTCTGCTGTCATAACTTATTGCTTCAGCATCAAACCGGTTTTTTGTAATTTCATTATAAGACATCATCGTTGTGCCTCCAAAATTGAGTATCAAAAGGTTTTTTGAAAAGATCCATTT
>RPPU01000048.1 GCA_003819975.1 Desulfobacteraceae bacterium | reverse complement strand
GGGCACGGCCGCCTTCATATGAAATATCAACCGCCATCGGCCGTTCGATGCCGGGACCGGCCGATTCGAAGCGCATGCCGTATACAATGCGTATATCGGGCCGCATCTCGATTCTTTTCCGTAATAAGGGCAAAGCCCTTAGTTGGGAACCGCGACACAGCAGGACCACTTGATTATCCCGGCTTAAATGAAGCGCATAATCCGCGGCAATGTCGCCGCCGCCCACGATGATCATCTTTTTATTTTTTTCAGACAATAAAGTCCTGATCTCATAAAAAACATGTTTGTTTAATTCTTCCGGCCAGGTCTCGATCTCCGGTATTTTTTTAGGCCGGGTACCGCTGGCAATCACGACCTGTCGCGATTGATAATGCCGATCTTCGGTCTCGATCGAAAACAATTCTTGTTCCTGATAAAACAGCAATTTTCGGACCCTGGCGCGAATCAGATCCGGTTCATAAGCCATGAATTGTTTTTGAAAAAGCATTTTAAGGTCCGATCCCCGGATACCTTCGGGAAATCCCGGATAATTTTCAATCCATCCGGCATTGTCCAGCAACCCGCAGATATCAGCCTGTTCAAAAATCAAAGGTTTGATTCCATAACGCATGAGTTGTAAAGCGGCAGTCAAACCGGCCGGTCCGGCGCCGATCAGGCTAAGGTCACGGTCCATATTCTTTTTCCAAATAAACGGTTAATTCTTCCATTAAGACCGGCCTGGCAAACCCGTGCGCGAGATTGAGCAATGTGGCTTGGTGAAATTGCCGGTTATTGTCGGCGGTGCCGTCCACAGGAAAAAAAACTTCAAATCCGTGCACAAAAGCGGAGCGTGCCGTGGTTTCACAACAAAGATGGGTCAGCACTCCCGTGATAATTACTTGCCGCACACCTTGTGCGGCTAATATCGCCGCCAAACCGGTCTCATAAAAAGCGTCATACTGGGTTTTCTCCACGATAAACGCTTCGGGATCGATCAGTTCGGCTGTGATTCGAGACAACGGATGCGTGTGGGTCAATAATTCCCGCCACCATTTGGGCATCATCCCGGCTTGCGCGGGGTCGTTGACATGTCGGGTTTGAATCACTTTTAATTTCTTTTCCAGAAATAACTTCTGCATATGAACAATATGGGGCAAAACAGCCGGCGCACTGGGCACAAATGCATGGGAATGCTCTTTTAAAAAATAATCCTGCATGTCCAGTACGAGCAAAGCCGCGGATTGCGGCTGCAGATCGAACGGATGCCGCTGTCGAAGATAATCGACTTCGTCCAACAAAGCGGCGGCTTGGACTGCGATCGATTCGATAGTGAAATAAATTTCTTTCATTCTTTTGTCCGAATGTTTTTTTTATGAGTCGAACGACCGGCCGGCTCTGCACCTTTTTCCCAAGATTCAATCCCGCCTCCGATCGTCCGGAACAGCGGATGCAGTTTGATTTTAACGGTATTCTTCAAATATTTGTATTTTCTCATATCCCTCGTCTTTAATTTGTCAAGCAAATGCCTTACCTCAAAATGGATCTGCCCTCTGGTCACTGGAATCGTTTTATGAAACGGCCCCGGCCCGATTTTTCTCTTATCAAACCGATATCCCCGTACAGCCGCCTCGGCCTGTATTGCTTTCAGATAGCAGTTGATGGCCGCAGAGGAGCCCGGAACCCGTCTGAATCGGATAAGCTGCGGATGGCGGCGATACCCTTTGGTGCGTCCTTGGAGAACTTTTTTGGCCAAAAGCCCTTCCCGCCAAACCGCCAGCAGTCCTTTGGTATCCAGATACTGCGGATGAATCGACCACAATCTCATTCTTTTACTTTTCCGGTCAAGACATCTCCTTTTACTTCTTCGGTGACGACCTGCACCCATTGATTGTGCACCAGAAAAGGCGATTGAAACGCAATCGGCAGATAATTGTCGCTCCATCCCTTGATCCGGTTCCGGCTTTTGGCGTGCCATCCTTCGGCCAATACCCGAAACTCCCGATTGAGACACGATTCGTAAAACAATCTTTTTTTCTCAAGCCCGATGATCCGGATGGTTTCCGCTCTCTTTTTTACGGTCTCAGGAGCAATCGGATCGGGAAAGGCGGATGCCGGCGTGCCTTTGCGCTTTGAAAAAGGAAACACATGCAAATAAGAAACCGGCAAATCCCTGATCAACGCCAGCGTGTTTTGATGAAACGGCTCGGTCTCGCCGGGAAAACCGACCATGACATCCACGCCGATGGCGGCCAAAGGCATCTGGCTTCGAATCCTTTCAATCAAGCTTGCGAAGTCCCGAGTCGTATAATGGCGATTCATTTTTTTCAGGATCGTATCGTCGCCGCTTTGCAAAGGGATATGCAGATGACGGCACAGCCAATTCTCCGAAGCCATCATCGCGATCAATTCTTCAGACACTTCCTGCGGCTCCAGCGAACTTAAACGGACACGCAGTGAGAGTTTTTCATTGCCGATCCGCGTAAGTAAATCGGCAAGTGTTATGCGGTTTTCCCGATCACTGCCGTATTTACCCAGATGAATCCCGGTCAAAACGACTTCGCGATAACCTTCTCGCACCAAAGCATGTAGGTTTTGAATCACAAGTTCGGGAGCCAGACTGCGCAAAGGACCCCGGCTATAAGGTACGATGCAATAGCTGCAATAGGATTCACAACCGTCCTGAATTTTTAAAAAAGCCCTGGTACGATCCAGAAAACTACGGATCGGCATCGGTTCAAAGACCGTATTCTTAGTAAATTCCGGAATCCCGCAAACCGTCTGATTTTCATCCATGAGTTTGACGATCGCGCCGGGTAATTCCGCTTTGCCGACATTACCGGAAAGTAAATGAATATTCGGAATCGTTAAAAGTTCTTTTTCATATACTTGAGCATAACACCCGGTCATCGCGATTTTGGCATGCGGATTGGCCCTTTGGGCGCGCCGTACGGCCTGGCGTGATTGAAAAGCCGCCCGTTCGGTCACAATACAGGTATTGATGATGCAGACGTTCGCCGGCTGATCGATTTCCGCTTCGATCCATTTATGCTCTTTGAGCTTCTCGCCGATATAGGCCGATTCGTATTGATTGACCTTGCACCCGAACGTTATGATTTTAAATGTGTATGTTTTCCGCATCATTTACTTTCGATATTTAATAGATATTGAAGGGCAGGCGCAAGGCCTGCCCCTACAATTTTCGATCCCTTGAACGTAGAGACACTCTACGGTCTCCTCGGGCACCTTCTTCTTCACTTCATTATTCGATATTCAAAGGCAGGCGCAATACCTTGCGCCCCTACCCTTGACCCCTTGAATCCTCGACCCCTTGAACGTAGAGACATTAAATCGTCTCTACGGACCACTCTCTTTAACAATCCACCCTCCCCCGATCACCCGATCTTCCTGATAGCAGACCAAGGCTTGACCCGGTGTGACCGCCCATTGGGGTTCATTAAATTCAAAACGGGCTTTTCCATGCGGGAGAATTTCCAATCGGCCGTCGGCAGCCTCGTGCCGGTAACGGACCTGGGCTTTAACTTGCAACACTTGCCGGTCCGGTTGTGCGCCGAGCCAATGAAAACCTTCCGCTTCCACTATGGATGAATAAATGTCATCTTTTCTGCCCACAATAATTTCATGATGATCCGGTCGGATCTCCTTGACATAATAGGGATATTCGGAAGCAATGCCCAAGCCATGCCTTTGGCCGATGGTATAGCGATGAACGCCTTGATGTTTCCCCAATTTACGCCTTTCCGAATCCATAATGTCACCCGGTATAATCTGCTTGGGGTCCAAATGCGCTTCCAAAAAGAGACGATAATCATCGCGTGGCAGAAAGCAGATCTCCTGGCTTTCCGGTTCGTTGTAAGTCGGTAAATTCAATTGCCGGGCCTTTTCTTTGGTTTCCATTTTGGTCCACCGGCTCAAAGGAAAAAGGGTTCGGGACAATTGCAGATGGCTCAGGCGATGCAAAAAATAACTCTGGTCCTTGCCGCGGTCCTTGCCGCGCCGTAACTCGGAACGGCCGCCGGGACCGTGTACGACCGCGGCATAATGGCCGGTGGCGACATAATCGATATCGTGTTTATTGGCGTATTGCAGCATCTGGTCGAATTTGATGAGCGCGTTGCAACTCACGCAAGGGTTGGGAGTCAACCCTCGCGAATAGGAACGGATAAAAGGTTGAATCACAAGACGGGAAAACGCATCTTGCAGGTTGACGAAAGCCACCGGGATATCCAACGCCTCGGCGACCTTGACTACGGATAACCGTCGGGCTTCCATTTTCTCGGGCGCGGTCGGCAATAAAAAATGAAGGCCGCTCACCTCAAAATTTTGCTCTTTTAAAAGAGCGACCGTCAAGGAGCTGTCCACTCCCCCGCTTAAAGCGACCACGACTTTTAATTCTTGCTTGGACATGAATATAAAAAGTTCTTCCGAGGAAACCGCGGGCGGTTTCCTCTTTTATGAAACGGCTATTTTTTGAATATCGACAATCATCGTCGATCATGGCAGTCGCAGATTATGGCCTGCGTTACGCAGTAGGGGCGACCGGCCGGTCGCCCCTACCCGGATGACTGTAATATATGCCCTGCAAACCCGGGAATTCAACCTCGAATGACCGGGCTCTCATGCGGGCTTGGCCGTCCGGATAAGATCCCGGACGACGAATGGAATCGAAAAATTAAGCCAATCTTTTATCAAAATTGATTTCCATGGCCCGGGCCGGACAAGCCGTCACGCATAATTCGCAACCGCTGCATTTCTCTTTGTCGAAAAGGACTTCCATGGTGGGTCGTTTGATATGCAAAGCACTGGTCGGGCAAACCGCAGTGCAGGCTCCGCATTGAAAACATTTCTCTTCATCCCGTCCCACATCGTGACCGATGTTTTCGACCTGGATACCCACGCTTTTCAAATAATTCACGCCTTTTTGAAAATCCTGGCGCGGGCCGCTCAGCTCCATGACGATCAGACCTTCCTTGCGCGGTGAAATGGATGCTTTAAGAATATTAAAGGTCAAATCGTATTTTTTGATCAAATTGGCAACCACCGGCTCATTGACGACTTGCGGCGGAAAACGCAAAGAAATCATTTTTGAGTACATGTGTGCACGCTCACTTCTGATTTTTAAATTGCTCGATCGTTTTTTTAAAGCCCGGCAGAGACCGCTCAATGGTCTCATCCGATACGCAATAGGTGATCCGGAAGTAGCCCGGCCCCATAAAACCGCTGCCCGGCACGGTCAGAATATTAACTTCCTGCAAAGCAGCCGTAAACGCAATGTCATCACCGCCCGGAGCTTTGGGGAACAGATAAAAAGCCCCTTCCGGCTTGTTGAGTTCATAGCCGAAAGAAGTCAGGGCATTATAAAGCGCGTCCCGGCGTCTCTTATAGATACCCACGTCCACGCATTCATCCATCAAAACGGCAATGGCCCGTTGCATAAAGGCCGGAGCATTGACAAATCCGATGATCCGGTTACAAAAAATCATACCGTTTAAAACCAATGCTTTCTCAGCCATTTGCGGGTTGACGGCCGCATATCCGATCCGTTCGCCCGGCAGCGAAAGATCCTTGGAGAACGAAGTGGCTACGAAGCTGTTCGCATACGCGTCAAAAATACTGGGGACTTTTACGCCGTCATACACGATCCGACGATAGGGTTCGTCTGCGACCAGATAAATAACTTTGCCGTATTTGCGGCTCTTCTCGTTTAAAAGCGCCGCTAATTGATCTATTTCTTTTGCGCTGTAGACCTTGCCGGTCGGATTGTGCGGGCTGTTGATTAAAACGGCTTTGGTTTTTTCGGTGAACGCCTTATCCATTGCGTCAAAATCCAGTCCGAAATCGGCCTTGCCGGCCGCGGGCACCAGCACCCCCTGGTAATTATCGGCATAAAAGGGATATTCCACAAAAAGGGGCTTGGGCGCGATGACTTCATCGCCCGGATCAAGGATGGTCTTGAAAATAACATTCAACGCCCCACCGGCTCCAACGGTTATAACGACCTCTTCACCGGTAAATGGCCCTTTATTGTATTTACCGAGATAAGCCGCGACCGCTTGCCTGGTCGGCATTAGCCCGGCATTGGAGGGATAGCCGTGCAGCCCGGGCCGCGAATCACCGGCCAATTCCATGAGTACTTGTTTGAATTTTACCGGCGGTTCCAGGTTGGGGTTTCCAATACTGAAATCAAACACATTTTCCGCCCCGTAAATAGCACGGCGGCGGCTGCCTTCCTCAAACATCTTACGGATCATAGACCCTTTTTCAACGGAAACTCTTATTTTTTTCGCTACGGACATAGCCCTTCTCCTATTTCAATAAAAAGATTATGAATCACGCCTGAAGACAATATGATAATCTTGCCTGAAGACAATAATAGACTTTTTTAGTTTTGTAAAGATTTTCCAATTTTTGAATGTTGCGGAAAAGTTTCAAAAAATGTAATAATTTTTCTTTCCTAATCAAAAAACTTCGGCTAAAATGCTCGGAATATAGATCATTATAATTTTTATTGTGAAAGGGGAAATTTAATATGGCCAACAAAACTGAAAAACAATTAACCATCGCCATCCTGACCGGCGGAGGTGATGTTCCGGGTCTTAATCCTTGCATAAAAACCTTGGTTTATCGCGCCCATAGTGAAGGGGTTAAAGTAATCGGTATCCGGCGCGGCTGGGGCGGCATCCTGGAATTTAATCCGAATGATCCTGCAAGCGCGGATAAATGTTACCAGGTATTGACTCCCCTGGACGTCCGCACCATTGACCGTTCCGGCGGCACCTATCTGCACACCTCCCGCACCAATCCGAGCTCTGTCCGCAAAAAAGATGCGCCCGATTTCCTGAAAAAAGAATTCACTCAGGAAGGCCAGAAACTGGATTTCACCAAACAGGTAATCAAGAACCTGGAACATCTGAAAGTGGATTGCATTATTCCTATCGGCGGTGACGATACCCTCAGTTTTGCCGACCGGCTTCACAAAGAAAATTTTCCGGTTATTGCCATACCTAAAACCATGGACAATGATGTTTTCGGAACCGATTATTGTATTGGTTTCTCCACGGCCATTACCCGCAGCGTGAATTTTATTCATGATTTACGCACCTCAACCGGCTCGCACGAGCGTATTGCCGTCATCGAGCTTTTCGGCCGCTATTGCGGAGAGACCGTTCTGATCTCATCCTATCTGGCCGGCGTGGACCGGGCCATTATCTCGGAAGTACCGTTTGATCCTGAAAAACTGGGCAAATTGATTATGGAAGATAAACGCGCCAATCCGAAAAATTATGCCATGGTCACCATCTCTGAAGGCGCCAAAATGACTCAGGGCGAAATGCGTCTCTCCGGTGAAGAAGATGCTTTTGGTCATAAAAAACTGGGCGGTATTGGCGAAGAAACCGGCGCGCTTTTAAAGAAAATAACCGGTGAAGATGTCCTGATCCAACGCATCTCCTATCTAATGCGTTGCGGGATGCCCGATTCTCTGGATCTGATGGTGGCGGTCAATTATGCCAATATCGCCATTGACCTGTTCCTGAAAAAAGTATTCGGCCGCCTGGTGGCCCTGACCCGCGGTGTGTATACGGATATCCCGGTTGCCACCGTCACCCAAGGCCGCAAGAGTGTGGATGTCCGGGAACTGTACGATGCGGACTCTTACCGGCCCAAAGTCCGCCATGTGGGCGGCAAACCCATGTTCCTGTATTAATAATTATTTCATAATTATATAGGATTTTTTGATCCTATGCTTTTCAGGATCAAAAAATCCTTAAGCGAGTTTACAGTTTAAAGGCACAGAAACCATTATCTTTTCAAAATGAATAAGAGGCTTCTCTCATTGTCAGTAAATAACGAGTACAAAAAGACCCGCCAAATCCATATCGGCCCTGTTCTGATCGGCGGCGGCGCGCCGGTACCGGTTCAATCCATGACCAATACCGATACGCGCCAGGTGCCGGCCACCATCCGCCAGATTAAACGCCTGGAACAAGCTGGCTGTGAGATTGTTCGCCTGGCGGTTTTGGATCAAACCGCAGCCCAGGCCATTCAACTGATTAAGAAAAAAATCAAAATCCCCATTATCGCCGACATTCATTTTGATTATCGTTTAGCCATTGCCGCTCTCCGGGCCGGAGCGGACGGTTTGCGGATCAACCCCGGGAATATCGGCGGACCCAAGGCTGTGGAAAAGGTCCTCAAGGAAGCCAAAACCAGAGATACCGCGATTCGCATCGGGGTCAATTCGGGTTCTTTGCAAAAAGAGATCCTTAAACAATACGGCCGGCCCACACCCGAAGCCATGGTAGCCAGCGCTCTGGATTATATCCAGCTTTTTGAAAACCTGGGCTTCAGCCAAATCAAGATATCTCTCAAATCCTCCAATGTGTTGGAGACAGTTTCGGCTTATCAACTTTTAAGCCGAAAGGTGGATTATCCCCTGCACCTCGGCATTACCGAAGCCGGCACGCTTTTGGCCGGTACCGTCAAAAGCGCCTTAGGGATCGGCCTGTTATTGCATCAAGGTATCGGTGATACCATCCGGGTCTCGCTCTCCTGCGATCCGGTTGAAGAGATCAAAGTAGCTTTTGAAATCCTGCGTGCTCTGAATATCCGCAAACACGGACCGGAGATCATCTCCTGCCCCACTTGCGGCCGTACCGAGATCAATCTTTTCAAACTAGTGCAAAAAGTCGAAAAAGCCCTGGCCGGCATTCAGGCTTCGCCAAAAGTGGCCATCATGGGTTGCGTGGTCAACGGCCCGGGTGAAGCGCGTGAAGCGGATATCGGCATTGCCGGCGGTCGGGGTCAGGGCCTGCTTTTTAAAAAGGGAAAGCTGGTTAAAAAGGTTCCGGAATCCGAATTGGCCGAAGTCTTAATTACTGAAGTGCGGGCTATGGTCAAAAATGGCTTTTAAATCGAAGTAAAATGGGCTTTAACCTTAATCATTCGATATTCAGTGTTCGATATTCGATATTTAAGTTATTGGTTGAAGCACCAGCAACAATTTGGAACCAACGTTTTCGAAATAAACGCCTAAATCCTCTTGAGCTAACCGCTTGTCTGTGTTAGCTTATTCCCATGATCCGCCTCAATGATATCACCGCTAACCTCCTCAGCTATCTCCCTAAAACAGATACGGCTCTCATTGAAAAAGCTTATGTCTATTCGGCCAAGGTCCACCATGGCCAAGTACGCCTCTCCGGTGAAGCCTATCTTTCACACCCTTTGGAAGTCGCCAATATCCTGACTAAAATGAAGATGGACGCGGTCAGCGTGACGGCTGGATTGCTCCATGATACCATTGAGGATACAACCGCCAAACCCGAAGAGATTGAACGCCTTTTCGGCCCGGAAGTCGCCAATATCGTCAACGGCGTCACCAAGATCAGCAAAATGAGTTTTCCCAGCAGTGAAGAGCGCCAGGCTGAAAACATGCGCAAAATGATCCTGGCCATGGCCACCGATATCCGGGTGATCATGGTCAAACTGGCCGACCGCCTGCACAATATGCAAACCCTGGGCTTTCAACCGCCGGACAAACAAGAGTTGATTGCCAAGGAAACCCTGGAAATCTACGCCCCCCTGGCCGGCCGTCTCGGCATTTACTGGCTCAAATCCACTTTGGAAGATTTGTGCCTTTACTACTTGGAACCGGGCAGTTACGAAAAAATAAAAACCGAACTGGCCGAACGACGGGGCGCGCGCGAGCAATTTATTGAAGAGGTCAAAAAAATTCTGACCGACAAACTCAAAGAGGCCGGGATCAACGCCGTCATCAAGGGCCGGCATAAGCACTTCTACAGCATTTACAGCAAAATGAAAGAACAGAACGTGACCGTCAGCCAGGTATACGATATTCTGGCTTTCCGGGTGATCGTCAACTCCTTAAAGGAGTGTTACGAAGTGCTGGGTTTGATTCATGCTTCCTGGAAACCGGTGCCGGGCCGCTTCAAAGACTTCATCTCCCTGCCCAAAGGCAATATGTATCAGTCTTTGCATACCACCGTGATCGGGCCTTTGGGCCAAAGAATGGAAATTCAAATCCGCACCTGGGAAATGGACCGTGTGGCTGAAGACGGCATTGCGTCCCATTGGCGTTACAAAGAGGGCTTGATCGGCAATAAGGCCGATGAAAAACAATTTGCCTGGCTCAAGCAGTTACTGGAGTGGCAAAAAAACCTGCGCGATCCCAAGGAATTCATGGAATCCGTGCGCATGGATCTCTTCCCCAACGATGTTTATGTGTTCACCCCCAAAGGCGCGGTCAAACAACTGCCCAAGACCGCGACCCCGATCGATTTTGCTTACAGCATCCATTCGGAAGTGGGCAATAAATGCATCGGCGCCAAGATCAACGGTAAAATCGTCCCGTTGCGTTACCAGCTAAAAAACGGCGACACCGTTGAAATCATTACCTCCAATAAACAACACCCCAGCAAAGACTGGCTGGACTACGTTCAAACCTCCCGCGCCCGAACCAAGATCCAGCAATGGATCATGCATCAGGAAAGGGACCAGAGCATCAACCTGGGCAAAGAAATGCTGGACAAGGCGCTGGAACAACTGCATCTTGAGCAAAGCGCCCATGATTTGAAAGATCACCTGGAAAGCATTGCCAAGGACTTTTCCTACCAATCGACGGACGACCTTTACGCCAATGTCGGTTTCGGCAAACTGTCGATCAACCAAGTGATGACCCATGTCAAAGCCCGGCTGGGGATCCATGAAAACAAGGACAGTCTGGTCAAAAAAATGGTGACGCGCATTATGCGCAAAAAAAGCGAGCATGGCATCCGGGTCACGGGCATGGACGATATGCTGGTGCGTTTCGCCAAATGTTGCCACCCCCTGCCGGGAGAACGGGTCGTCGGCTTCGTCACTCGCGGCCGCGGAGTCACGATTCATCAATATAATTGCCGGCACATCCTGAATGTCGAACCGGAACGACTGGTGGATGTCGTTTGGGAACCCACCGGCCATGAAATATATGTGGCCCGCTTAAGAATTACCACAACCGGAAAAAAGGGAGCCTTGGCCGGGATCAGCGCCATTATGTCTCAAAAAGACGCCAATATCATCCAGGCCGAACTGCAGACAACGACCGACCGCAAAGGAATCCATCATTTCACGCTGGAAGTGGAAACTTTCAAGCAATTCAGGGAAATTGTAACCGCTATTAAAAAATTAAAAGAAGTATTGCATGTGGAAAGGCTTTGATGGGCGTCGGCTTGGAGATCATTAGACGCTTGGTTCAATAAAATCGACAAAAAGCCGGTGATAATAAAAAAGCAAACAACCAACCGGCCTTATTCTACGGATTTTTTCCGGCGCTCTCGCTGGAACTCCTGTTCCGGCCTCGCTGGAACTCCTGTTCCGGCTCAAATCATTGCCGTAATGACGTCTTTTTCGATCCTAAGTTTTTCAGGATCGAAAGAATATTAAGGCTTTACAATCAGGCCGGATTTAATACAATTGGTGCAAGCCCGGATATGTATGGTCTGACCGGCTTGGACGGTCCGAACCCTTTGGAGATTGGGCAACCAGCGTTTCTTGGACTTATTGTGGGCATGGCTGATTTGATTTCCCGTAACCGGTTTTTTCCCGCAAATATCGCACATTTTGGACATGATTAATCTCCTTTATAAAAAATACGAAGCCGTACTATATAACACCCTAATTTTAAAAAGACAATTATTTTTTTTAAATAAACATGACAAATCTTAATCCGATATTAGCGCAATTGGAACCTGCCCTTAATCAAACCCCTGAGATCATTAAGCATATTCATCTCATCGGGATTTGCGGCACAGCCATGGCTTCCCTGGCCGGTATGCTTAAGCGCCAAGGTTATGAAGTCACCGGCTCGGATCAAAATGTCTATCCGCCCATGAGCCTTTTTTTGCAGGAACTTGGCATTCCGATCCATCAAGGCTATCAATCCCAAAACCTGACCCCTCAACCCGATCTCGTGATCGTCGGCAATGTCATCACCCGTTTGAATCTTGAAGCGATTGAACTCGGAAATCTCAAAATCCCTTACCTATCCCTGCCGCAAGCTCTGCGTTATTTTGCCATGCATAAAAAGAGATCTATTGTCATCACCGGCACCCACGGCAAAACCACTACAACCGCCTTGATCTCCTGGATACTTGAAAAAGGCGGATTAAACCCCAGTTTCATGGTTGGTGGTATCCCGGTTAATTTTCAACAAAGCTTTAAACTGGGGCAAGGCAATTATTTTGTGATCGAAGGCGATGAATATGACACGGCTTTCTTCGATAAAGGACCGAAATTCCTGCATTATAAACCCGAGATCGTCATTTTAACCAGCATTGAATTCGATCATGCCGATATCTACCGCGACCTCGAACACGTCCTCACCAGCTTTCGCAAATTGATTGCTCTGATTCCTGAGAATGGCTTGCTGATCGCTAACGGCGACAGCCCTCTTGTTATGGCTGAAGCGCAAAAAGCCAAATGCCCTGTTATCAGCTATGGCCTTGAAAGCAAAAGCGCGTGGCAAATTCGCAACCTGGAGATAAAAGACGGCTATACCCATGTTGAGATCCTGAAGCAAGGGCGTTTTTGGCTCAATCTTACAACGCCTCTGTATGGCCGGCACAATATTTCCAATTTATTATCCGCCATGGCTCTGGCCGATTACCTACAGATCGATCATACCCTTTTAAAAATGGCGCTTCAGGATTTCAAAGGCGTCAAACGTCGTCAGGAAATCAGGGGTGAAAAACAAGGCATCTTGGTTCTGGATGATTTTGCCCATCACCCCACGGCTGTGCGGGAAACCATCCGGGCGGTAAGGGAAAGATACCCGCACCGTCGTTTAGTGGCCGTTTTTGAACCGCGTTCCAACTCCAGCCGGCGTAATATTTTTCAGGATCAATATGCCCGGGCTTTCGATCAAGCTGACTTGATTTTAATCCCGGAACCGGGTCTCATGGAAAAGATACCGGCTGCTGAGCGCTTTTCCGCACTCAAATTGGTTCAGGATTTGCAACAAAAAGGGTTAAAAGCGTTTCATTGCGCCAATACATCTCAACTTTTGGATGAAATTTTGAACCAGGCCCAAAAAAATGACGTGATCTTGGTCATGTCCAACGGCTCGTTCGATAACTTGATTGAAAAGTTGCTGAATAGGCTTTAAAATCTTTTTCACCACTAAGACCCTAAGACGCTAATAAGTTATAATATCTCCGACTTTGTGTCTTGGCGTCACTGGAGTAATTTCAGCGCCTTCTGAAATTACGTCCTTAGTGGTAATTCTTTTATACTCTTTTTGCGCCTGAGGGACACTAATGGACTTTTTACTTTCAAAAGAGATATGGGACATGATCGGCCGTTTGCTTCTGGCTGCATTGTTAGGCGGTATAATCGGAGTGGAAAGAGATCTGCACGGCCGGGCTGCCGGTTTGCGTACCCATATTCTGGTCAGTATGGGCGCGGCTGTCTTCACCCTTATTTCCATCTATCTTTCCGGGACCGGTTCAGGGACCGAACGTGTCGGTGACCCGGCCCGCATCGCGGCCCAAATCGTCACCGGTATCGGCTTTTTGGGCGCCGGTGTTATTATCCGGGAGGGCATGACCATCCGGGGCTTGACCACGGCTGCCTGTTTATGGTCCGCGGCCGGCATCGGTATGGCCGCCGGCGCCGGTTATGCGCTGGTCGCCGCTGTGGCGACCGCGATCGCTCTGTTTTCCCTGGTTATCCTGAAATATTTTGAGCGGATCTATCACAAGGATTCCTACCGGATCCTGATCATTACCACGGCCAT
>RPPU01000047.1 GCA_003819975.1 Desulfobacteraceae bacterium | reverse complement strand
TATTGTGTTTATTGCCCTGAAAAATCAGGATTGCACCCTCGTAAAGCCAACGGTATTCCAATCGCTTTGAGCAAGCTTCGGCAAGCCAGTTGCGAGCCGTTTTTCAAGGCCGCGGAATGAAACCCCGGTTTCCATTTCAACTCGGCCAATTCATCGGATATCACCAGCAATCCGGACACCTGTACCGCCCGAAAAAGCGCCAGGGTGATTAAGGCGGACATTTCCATTTCAACCGCAAGGATCCCTTGTTGCCGATACGCTTCAATTTTTAAAGGGGTCTCCCGATAAGGAGCATCCGTAGTCCAGACCGGGCCTTGATGATAAGCGGTCCGGCCGGCGTGCAGCGCGTCTGCCAGGCGTGCGCCAAGGCCTGGGTCTGTTTGCGGGTCAGTCTGGAGAATGGGGTAATGGGCGGAGGTTCCTTCTTCGCACACCGCGCGGGTCGGAATAATGCAATCCCCGATTTTTATTTCAGGGTGCAGGGACCCAGCCCAACCTAGGGCCCAAAAGCGTTGGCCGCCCAGAGCGATTAATTTTTCCATGGCCATGACCGCTTGGGGCGCACCCAGCAGCGGGCCGGCCAGGGTTATGCCGGCCGGGTAATCAAGGGCAAATTTAAAGAAACGGAAAAAGCCTTGATCATAAGATTGGGCTTTTTGATCTGGAAAAAGGCGCATGAGGTAATCGAGATCGGTTTTAATAAACGCCAGGATCACATCGGGGTCCACGGACGGATCGGTTTTCGTGCGGCGTGGTTGTATGAGGCCCTCTTGGGGTCCTATTTTCGGTTTGGAATTAAGGTTCATGCGGAAATCCAAGTTTTCGGATATGGATTCAGATTCAAATTTACCCCAACACAGGCGGGGCTAAAATTTTCAAACCCTACAAGCGAAGAAAAGCTGAAATAAGCGCCTAAATTGATATTCAAAGAAAAGCATTATAGGGAATTCATTATTAAACAGCGACTATTTTTTGTCTCTATAAAGAGATTTATAAATCGATTAATATGTTTTTTAGGGCCTATCTATTTTGGATTAAAAAACATCCGGCAACCATAGAGAAACCGGCTCATCATTTTGGAAAGGGTATCATCGTAAAATTGACTTTGCAAGTTAAGCTAAAGATATGTTAAAATGACTAAAATTTCTTAATAATTTGATTCGCAAATAAAGGCTTTCCGGTAATTTTTACTTGACTATGAAAACAATAAAGATTTAAATTAACAGTTTTCGATTTAGACACGGAAAGGGAGCGGATGTTTGAAAGTCTTACTGAAAAACTTAACAAGACTTTTAAGAAATTAAGCGGACAAGGCCGGTTAACCGAGCGCAATATTGAGGAGGCCTTAAAAGAGGTCCGCCTCTCCCTTTTGGAAGCGGATGTAAACTATAAGGTTGTTAAACAGTTTATCGATGACATTCGCTCCCGGGCTATCGGCCAGGAGGTATTGGATAGCCTAACTCCGGGACAGCAGGTTATTAAGATCGTCAGTGAGGCCCTGGTCCGGCTCATGGGCGGCAGCCAGCAGGATCTGGTTTTTAAAGGCAAACCGCCTTATAAAATTATGTTGGTGGGTTTACAGGGGTCGGGCAAGACCACTACGGCTGCCAAATTGGCGCTTTTTTTACGCAAACAGGGCCGCAGCCCTTATCTGGTTCCGGCTGATATTTACCGGCCGGCGGCTATTGAGCAACTGCAGAAACTTGGGGCCCAGCTGCAAATCCCGGTTTTTCCGTCCGGGGTGGGGCAAAAGCCCGAAGATATTTGCATTGAAGCTCTTGCCAAAGCCAATGCCTTAAACGCGGATGTATTGATTATCGATACAGCCGGACGTTTGCATATTGATGAAGAATTAATGGCTGAATTGGTCCGTATCAAGACCAAGATTGGCCCCAATGAAATTTTGTTAACCGCCGATGCCATGACCGGCCAGGATGCGGTCAATGTGGCCAGGCAATTTAATCAGCTTCTGGATATTTCCGGGGTCATCCTGACCAAAATGGAGGGAGATGCCAGGGGCGGCGCGGCTTTGTCCCTAAAGGCGGTTGCGGACAAACCGATCAAATTTATCGGTGTGGGTGAAAAACCGGACGCGCTGGAACCTTTTTTTCCGGACCGCATGGCCTCGCGTATTCTGGGAATGGGCGATCTGCTTTCTTTGATCGAGAAAGCCCAATCGGAATTCGATGAAAAAGAGGCTTTGAAGCTCGAAAAAAAGTTGCGGCAGCGCGACTTTGATTTGTCCGATTTTCAGGCGCAGTTGAAGCAGATCAAGAAGTTGGGTTCCCTGGAAAGTATTTTGGGGATGCTGCCGGGCATGGGGCAACTCAAGGAGTTGAAAAAGATCAAGCCGCAGGAGGGGGAGTTAAAAAAGGTCGAAGCGATCATTTATTCCATGACTCCGGGAGAGCGGCGGAATTACAAAACGATCAACGGCAACCGCCGTAAGCGTATTGCGCGGGGCAGCGGCACCACGGTTCAGGATGTAAACCGGCTGCTCAAGAGCTTCGCGCAGATGAAGAGAATGATGGAGCAGTTTTCCAAAAAAGGTTTTCAAAACATGCCGACGCGCTTTCATTAGGCCATCGGGCATGCGCACCCTTCAAGCGGGGCGCGAAAGATAGTTTAAAATCCCGCGGTTGGCCGCGGGGGAGATTCACTATAAAGGGGGTGAGGCAGTTCATGTCAGTTAAAATCAGGTTGACTCGGATGGGAACAAAAAAGAAACCTTTTTATCGGTTGGTGGCCGCCAATTCCGAGGCCCCACGCGATGGAAAATTCCTGGAAATTTTGGGGACCTATGACCCCACGAAGAACCCAGCCGCAATCAAATTAAATAAGGAGAAGGTCTCTTCCTGGTTACAGAAAGGGGCCGGCGTAACGGAATCGGCTAGAGCCATTCTTAAGAATGAAGGGCTCATCTAAGACCTTTTTCAAACCCATTTTCATTAGATCATGGTGGTGAATGAATGGAGGTTATTGAAATGAAAGATTTGATTTCATACATTGCCAAAGCGCTGGTAGATAAACCGGAAGAGGTTACGGTAACCGAAGTGGAGGGCGAACAGACTTCCGTGATCGAGCTGAAAGTAGCCAAAGAGGATCTGGGTAAGGTCATCGGCAAACAGGGGCGAACCGCCAGAGCCATGCGAACCATCTTGAGCGCTTCATCCGCCAAAATGAACAAACGATCGGTTTTGGAGATTTTAGAATAGCTTTGAAGCAAGGTTTTAGGGAAGGACTGCTTCTGCTCGGCAAAGTGATTAGGCCGCACGGCCTGAAAGGCCTGTTGAAGATCGCCTCTTATGCCCAATCGGCGCAATCCTTTTTGCAGGCCGGGTCTGTTTGTCTAAGGCCCCGGTCGGGCGGGGAGCAAACCTTTAAGCTTTTGGCCGTACACCCCAGCGGTAAAAACCTTTTGATGAAATTGGAGGGTTTAACGACCATCGATCAGGCCGAACCGTATAGCGGCGCGGAAATTTTCGTCCTCCGGGAGTCCTTAGGCCCCATTGCCGCCGGAGAATATTTTTGGGCGGATATGATCGGGCTTCAGGTTTATACGGAGACCGGCAAGTACCTGGGCGAGATAGCGTCTCTTTTCAATAACGGCAGCCATGATATTTATGTACTGAAACAGGCCGGCCGGGAACGGTTGATTCCGGCCGTGCATTCCGTGGTCAAGGCGATTCATCCGGAACTGGGGAAAATGGTTGTGGTTGAAATGGAGGAAACAGCGGATTCGAATGAGATTTGACGTTTTAACATTGTTTCCCGACCTGTTTTCTCCTTTTATGAATGAAAGCATTTTGGGCCGGGCCATTGCCAAAGGCCTGATTGAGATCCGGTTGACCCAAATCCGCTCCTTTGCCCGCGGCAAACACCAGGTGACGGATGACCGCCCCTATGGCGGGGGCAGCGGCATGGTCATGAAACCCGGACCCATTTATCGGTCTTTGAAATCGATTGAGCGCGTAACGGAACAAGCGCGGGTTATTTTATTGACGCCTCAGGGCAGGCCGTTCGATCAAAGCCTGGCCTGGGAATTATCGCGTTTGCCGCAAATCATCCTGATCTGCGGCCGGTATGAAGGCGTGGATGAAAGGATCCGCAACCGTTATGTCGACCAGGAGCTTTCCGTCGGCGATTACGTTTTAAGCGGCGGAGAACCGGCCGCCCTGGTGGTGATCGACGCAGTCGCGCGCCTGGTCCCCGGGGTTCTCGGGGACGACTATTCGGCGCAAGAAGAATCTTTTGAAGACGGCCTCCTGGAATACCCGCATTACACGCGGCCGCCGGTGTTTGAGGAGCAAGAAGTGCCGTCTATTCTTTTATCGGGCGATCATGCCAAGATCAAACAATGGCGGCGGACTCAGGCGTTGAAACGAACTCTGGAGCGCCGGCCGGACCTTTTGCAAAAAGCGCGTTTGAGCGCGGAGGACAAAAAAATCCTCTCCGGGCTGCAAAAGGAATCAAGCCTCCGGTAGGCGAGAGGACGGCGCGCGGATGAAAACAGGTTTGCACAGGCGACTTTATATCGGGCTTTTGCATTATCCTGTTTACAACAAGCATGCGCAAAAAATCGCCGCGGCGATTACGACCGTCGATCTGCACGACCTGGCCCGGTTGGGCCGGACGTATGATGTGAAACGGTTCTTTGTCATGACACCCCTGGAAGATCAACAGCGGCTGGCTTTGCAAGTCATTGAGCATTGGACCGGGGGTTATGGCGCGACCTATAACCCTCATCGCAAAGAAGCCATGGAATTGGTGCGCGTTTGCGCTTCCCTGGAAGAATGCCTGGCGGTTATTCAGGAAGCAGAGGCCGAGCGGCCGCTTTTGATTGTAACCGATGCCGGTCATTGGCCGGATCATCGGCTCGATTACGGCCGAGCCGCGGAACTGATCGGTTCCGGCCGGCCGGTCCTGTTGGTTTTTGGGACCGCCTGGGGTTTGGACCGTACCCTGTTGCGGGAGGCCGACTATATCCTGGACCCGATTGAAGGTTTGCGCGATTATAATCATCTTTCGGTGCGGGCGGCGGCCGCCATTATCCTGGACCGGGTGAGCGCGCCCCCGGGCTTGCGCGATCCATAAACAGGCTATCGATGAAAGTTTGGTTGCCGATCAAAATAAGTTTGAAATTATTTCAGCAAGGAGAAGTATTAAAAATGGACCCTATTACCACAATTGAAAAAGAACAACTACGTTTGGATATCCCGGATTTCAAAACGGGCGATACCATCAAAGTCTATGCCCGGATCAAAGAAGGCGACAAGGAACGGATCCAGATGTTTCAAGGCGCGGTTGTCCGCAAAAGAAAAGGCACGATGGGCGCCACCTTTACGGTGCGCAAGATTTCCTATGGTGTGGGCGTGGAAAGGATTTTTCCTTTGCATTCCCCGGCGATCGAGAAGATCCAGATCATCTCCAGAGGCAAAGTACGGAGATCGCGGATTTATTATTTGCGGGACTTGCGCGGTAAAGCGGCCCGTATCAAGGATAAACGCAACTAAATTTATCGTTGAAAATTATTGCTTCATCCGGCTAAAAACTTGGTTCTTTTTCAGGAACTCGGGGCATTCGCCGCGGCCGATACCTTGCACTATGAAAAGGCGGCCCGGCAATGCGGATATGGCCTGATTGCCGGAGTGGATGAAGCCGGACGCGGGCCCTTAGCCGGACCCGTGGTAGCGGCGGCCGTTATCCTGCCGGCCGGAATATCCCTGCCGGGGGTCACGGATTCGAAGAAAATGACCGCCCAAGCCAGAGAGCGGGCCTTTGATTTGATTCAGGCCCAGGCCCTGACGGTGGGCGTGGGTGTGGTTTCCCGGCAATTCATTGATGAAAAAAACATCTTGAAAGCGGCGCTGGAAGCCATGAAAAGGGCTGTGCTCGTTTTGGATCCTGCCCCGGAATTTTTGCTGGTGGACGGCATGCAAGCCCCTTCTTTAAGCATGCCCCAGCAGTGCTTGAAAAAGGGCGACCAGAAGAGCTTGAGTATTTCAGCTGCGTCCGTGATCGCCAAAGTCTACCGCGATCGCATTATGTGCGCCCATCATGAAATTTATCCGCAGTATGGATTTGCAGAAAATAAAGGGTACGGCACGGCCCGGCATCTGGCCGCCATCCGGACGCACGGCCCTTGTCCGATCCATCGCCTGACTTTTAAAGGAGTTCTTTGATTTGACCCGGGAGCGCTTGCAATTAGGGAAGTTGGGCGAAGACCTGGCGCTTAAAAAACTCAAAAGCCTGGGTTATCAATCGTTTATTCGTAATTATCGTTGCCCGCTCGGCGAGATCGATCTCATTGCCCGGGACGGAGACACCCTGGTTTTTCTGGAGATTAAAACCAGACGCGGCCGTACACTTGAATACGCCAAAGAAGCAGTAAATGAACGCAAGCGGCGCAAGATCGCCCAGACGGCCCAGGTCTTTCTGAAAGAAAACGGTTGCGAAGAAATCAAATCCCGGTTTGACGTGGTGGCCATCAATCTGGGCCAGGGCCGGGACGAAATTGAAGTCATTAAAAATGCTTTTGAAATAAAGGGCTAAATTTTTTATCGAGGATCGATAAAAAATGAATTCCGGCCGGAGCGCCGGAATAAATCCGGATGATAGGGGCCGATTGATTATTAACTTTTTTCTTATCGACAATTTTTTGTCGATCTTTTTGAATAAGAAAATTAGATGTTTTTTCGACCCTGAAAAGTGTCGGATCAAAAAATATGAATTCCGGTAAGGGTTTGAGCCGGAACAGGAGTTCCAGCGAAAAGCGCCGGAATCATAACAGAGTGCCGTTAGGAACCATGGATACTGCAAATCTTGAACGGGTTAAAGCGGAGAGAGCCATCTGCGGGACTCTTTATATGGTGGCCACGCCCGTGGGAAATCTCGCGGACATGACTTATCGGGCCGTGCAGGTTCTGCAGAACGCGGATTTGATTGTGGCCGAAAGCGCCGAGCATTCCCGCCGGTTATGCGCGCATTATAACATTCGGACCCGGTTATTGAGTTATAATCAGCATAATCATAAGGCCAAGGCGCCGAAAATATTAGAGCAATTACGGGCCGGCCGCCAAGTGGCTTTAATCACCTGCGCCGGGACACCCGGTATTTCCGATCCCGGGACATTGCTGGTCAGTCAGGCTTTTGAACAGGGCATCCAGGTATTGCCGATTCCCGGAGCCGCAGCCGTGACCGCAGCCCTTTCAGCGGCCGGTTTACGCAGTGATTGTTTTTATTTTGGAGGGTTTCTTTCACCGCGGCCCGGCAAGCGCCGGAAGGAATTGCTCTCCTTGGCCGCCATGCCCTGGACCTTGGTCTTTTATGAGGCGCCGCAACGCTTGCCGGCTTTGCTGGCGGATTTGTTGACCACCCTGGGGGATCGGTTGGGCGTTATTTGGCGCGAAATGACCAAGATGCATGAAGAGGCCTTGCGGGGCCCCGTGAGCGTGTTGCGGGAACAGATCCGGGACCGGGAAATAAAAGGCGAGATCACCCTGGTGATAGCCGGAGCCGCCGATGAGCTGGCCCAGCAATGTTTGCCCGATGATGAACTGATCGATAGAATCAGGAAAATGCTGGAAAAAGAAGGTAAAGGCGTAAAGGAAATCGCCACTCATCTGGCCCTGGAGGAAGGTCGGGCTTATCGTCAGATTTATAAGTTGGCCCTGGCCTTGAAAGAGAAAATGAAACCCTAGATGTTTTTTCGGCCCTGAAAAACATAGGGCCAAAAAAACATGAATTCCGGCCAACCGGAACAGGAGTTCCAGTGTACCGGAACAGGAGTTCCAGTGTACCGGAACAGGAGTTCCAGCGAAAGCGCCGGAATAAGTCCGTACTCTAGTAAGTCGCTCGATTTTTTATTTTTTTCTTATTGACAACAAATGGTCGATATACGGAAACTAAGCGACTAAACCCGGATGCAGGCTTGTTTTGACTTATGGAGTTGAAAAAAAGCTTACAAATTATTAATGAATTAGGTCTGCATGCCCGTTCGGCCGCCAAGATCGTGGGTTTGGCCAAGGCGCACCAGGCAAAATTATACTTGAAGAAAGGGGAAAAGGAAGTGGACGGGTCCAGTATTTTGTCCCTGCTTTCCCTATCCTGTCCCCAAGGCACGGAAGTGGAAGCCCGGGCGGACGGCGCAGATGCCGAATCGCTTTTACAGGCGTTGACGGAACTTTTTGAACGCAAGTTTGACGAAGGCAGATGAACATGGAACCCATGACAGCCCATCAATTGAAAGGCATTGCGGTCTCGCCGGGTATTATCATCGGCAAGGCGCGTCTGGTCGATCGCTCCCGGATCAAAATTTTTTACAAATACCTGCTGGACGAGAAACAGGCCCGACAGGAGGTCCAACGTTTCGATTCGGCCTTGCAAGCCACCAAAGAGCAGATCCGTTCCCTTAAAAACGGTATGCCGGACCAGATCAAGCAACACGCTTTTATCCTGGATGCCCAACTCATGATCATCGACGACAGTATGTTCGGCGAAGCGACCGTGAACACCATTGTGCAGGAGAAGATCAATGCCGAATGGGCTTTACAAAAGTCCATTCACAATATTCACCAGCTTTTTGAACAGGTCAAAGACGATTATATCCATGAACGGATTACGGATGTGGATTATGTGGCGGAGCGGGTACTGCGTAATTTGACCGGCAAAGAAGTCGAAGACTTAACCGAAATCCGGGAACGGGTGATCATTGTGGCCCATGAATTGTCCCCGGCCGACACCACGGCCATCGATGTCGGCAAGATCCTGGGCTTTATCACGGACGTGGGCGGCCAGACCTCGCATACTTCTATTTTGGCCCGGTCGCTGAAAATTCCGGCCGTAGTCGGCTTGGAAACCGCCACGCAGCAGATCCAGGACGGTATCCTTTTAATCGTGGACGGGAACAACGGCGAGGTCCTGATCGATCCGGATGATGAACTCATTATTCAATACCAGGAAAAACAACTGCAACAAGAGCGTTATCAATCGCGGATCGCTAAAATCAGTCATTTGCCGGCCACCACCAAAGACAGCCACCGGATCATTACCAAGGCCAATATCGAGTTTTTGGATGAAGTCCGGGAAGCCAGGGAACATGGGGCTGAAGGGGTCGGTTTATATCGGACCGAATATCTCTACATGACCAGCAAAGAGATCCCAAGTGAGGAAGAGCTTTTTGAGGATTACCGGCAAGTAGCCAAAAATATGGCTCCGGCCCAGGTGACTTTTCGAACCCTGGATATCGGAGGCGAGAAATTCATGCCCCAGTTGGCGGCCAATAAAGGCCTGAATCCGGCCCTGGGTCTGCGGGCCATTCGTTTTTGCTTGAGGGAACCAAAGATTTTTAAGACTCAATTGCGGGCTATTTTACGAGCCAGTATTTACGGCAAGATCGAGTTGATGTTTCCCATGATCGCCGATCTCCAAGAAGTTTTTCAGGCTAAAGCGATTTTAAATGAGGTCATGGCGGAGTTGGATGACAGGAAAATAAAATACCAGCAGGACATCAAAGTGGGGGTCATGATCGAGGTGCCTTCGGCCGTGGCCATCGCCGATATTTTAGCCAAACAAGTTGATTTTTTCAGTATCGGCACCAATGATTTGATTCAGTATGCTCTGGCTATTGACCGGGCTAATGAGCATGTGGCTTATATGTATCAGCCCTTTCATCCGGCTATTTTACGCATGATCCGGCAGGTCGTGCAGGCCGGGCAAAAAGCCGGTATCCGGGTCGCGATTTGCGGCGAGATGGCCGCTGATCCGCTCTGTACCTATATCCTGCTGGGAATGGGTTTTAAAGAATTAAGCATGAATTTCGGCGGGCTGCCGATTATCAAGGAATTGATCCGGTCCTTATCTTATAAAGAAGCCCAGGCCGATCTGAAACGGATTCTTAAACTGGACACGGCCGATAAAGTGCAGGAGTTTGTTTTAAAACGCATTTCCTCAATTATGCCGGATATCGGCAGAAGAAGCTATATTCATTAAAATGATGGTCGACTAATGGAAAAGAAGATAGTTTGCCGCAATAAAAAAGCGGCTCATGATTTTTTTATCGAAGAGGTGTTTGAAGCCGGTTTGGTGCTTTTGGGTCCGGAAGTCAAATCACTCCGGGACGGGCAAGCCAATTTGGTCGACAGTTACGCGCGCATGAAAAAGGGTGAGGCCATGCTGATCAATTTGCATATCACGCCCTACCCGTTCAGCCGGCATATGAAATTGGACCCTACCCGGCCCAGGAAGCTGCTGCTTAAAAAAATGGAAATCAAACGCCTGATCGGCAAGACCGAGGAGCGGGGTTATTCTCTGGTGCCTTTAAGTATCTATTTTTTAAAGGGCTGGGCCAAGATCGAACTGGGGTTGGCCAAAGGGAAAAAAAAGGTGGATAAACGCCAGGCCATCAAGGAAAGGGATTTGAAAAGGGACTTGGATCAACAAAGGAAGAAACGTGATTGACGAAGCTTGAAAAAGTGATTAGTATAAATCTTAGATCTTTGAAAAGGGGGCGAAACGGGTTCGACGGGGATTAGGAAGCTTAAGTTGCATACCGAGGTTCCACCGGGTCTCGTAAAAAAGGTGGGCATAAACACAAACGCAGACGATTACGCGTACTCTTTAGCCGCTTAATTGACGGCTAACGTTCTATCGATTTGACCTGCAGAATCGAATAGGGCGCCGACTTCGCAGGATAGCCGACCTCTTGTACCTGTTCATCTGGAAGGCGAAATTTATAACAGGATCGTTCTCTGAAGACTTTGCCCGATAGGAACTCAGAGGACAAAAACTTTTTATCGGGATATGTATGTAGAAACTTGGGCGGAATATTTCCGGACGGGGGTTCGACTCCCCCCGCCTCCACCAGCCTTCGCAAAGCCTACGGCTGGCAGGCCAGCTTGAGAAGGTTCTGTCGAAATAGAAAGGCCGTTGATTTAGATGGAGAGCGAAGGCTGTCCGCCGGAACGATAGTGAAGGAGGACGACTTTAAATTGTTCTTTGTGTATCAAATTGAATCCATCTCGCATCCTTCCGAACGCTATATCGGTTTCACCGAAAATTTGAGAACGAGACTAAAGGAACATAACCAGGGTAAATCCTACTACACGAATAAATACCGACCGTGGAAATTGCAAAATTATTTTGCGTTTTCTGACCCTGAAAAAGCAAGAGCCTTTGAAAAATATCTAAAAACCGGATCAGGCAGAGAATTCGTAAAAAGACATTTATAACATTCCGAGAATAAATTAATAAGTTCTTTCAATCTTTGCCTTTTCCCCTCTTTTCTGATAATCATTTTTAATCAAATCAAGTGCTATCCCATTATTAATAAGATGTTGGAATAAATGTACCACACCCTCCTCTTTGATTTCGATTATACCCTGGCCGATTCGGCGCGGCCTTGCGCGGAATGCATCAATTTTGCCCTGCACCAAATGAGCATACCCGAAGTTCCTTTTGAAGCTGCTTGTCGTACCATCGGATTGTCACTGCCGGATATTTTCGAACAACTGACCGGTTCCGGAGATGCGGAACAAAAAGAGGCGTTTGCCCGTTGGTTTCTGGTTAAAGCGGACGAAGTGATGGTGGCGGGGACTCAAATGATGAGCCCTGTGCCGGCTCTGCTGCCAACACTGAAGCGCCAAGGCTTTCGTTTGGGCATTGTATCGACTAAATACCGGCATAGAATCGTATCCATCCTGGATCGTGAAAAGTTAACCGCCTGTTTCGACATCATCATTGGCGCGGAAGATGTGAAGCAGTTTAAACCGCATCCGGAAGGCCTTCAAAAAGCCATCGCCGCCTTGAATGCGGCTCATGCAACCACTTTGTTTATCGGCGACAGCCCGACCGACGCCCAGAGCGCCGCCCGGGCCGGTATTGATTTTATGGCGGTTCTGACCGGGACCACCCCGGCCGATGAATTCCGTGTCCACCGACCCATAGCCGTATTGCCGCATTTGGGCGCATTGACCGACCGGCTGGGGCAGGACACGGGCCACATGAAAGCAGAAAGGAATCGGTTGTGAAAGTGTTGGCGGTCAATGCCAGTCCCAAGGCTGCAAAGAGCAATACGAGCCTGATCCTGAATCCTTTTTTACAGGGCATGAGAAATGCGGGCGCGGAGGTTGATCTTTATTACACTCGGAAACTGAAGATCAGACCTTGCGCGGGCGATCTGCATTGCTGGTTTCAAAAACCGGGCGAGTGCATTCACAAGGATGACATGGCCAAGTTGTATCCGCAATGGCGCACGGCGGACATTTGGGTATTGGCCGGCCCGGTTTATTTTGACGGGGTCAGCGGTCCGTTGAAAAACCTATTGGATCGTTTGGTGCCTCTTATCCAACCTTTTGTGGAGTTGCGCGACGGCCATTGCCGGCATGTCTTGCGGGAAGGAACCAAAACCGGTAAAGTCGTCTTGGTCGCCAATTGCGGGTTTTGGGAAATGGACAATTTCGATCCGATGATCCGGCATATGCAAGCTTTTGCCAAGAATGTGGGCCGTGAATTCGCCGGCAGCCTGGTACGGCCGTGCGGCGAAAGTTACAAGGGCATGATCGGGTTAAAGATGCCGGTTGAAGATATCGGCCAAGCGGCGGAACAGGCCGGCTATCAATTGGTCGCCGAGGGAAGCATATCAACGGAAGCCGTTCAAGCCGTGAGCCGGGCAATCCTGCCCCTTGAAAAATTCATAAAAACTTCCAACCGGATTGTAGGACAAATGCTGGCTGAGGCCGGTCACTCTCAAAAAGAACAAAAATGATTTACATGTTTTTTGCATGATCTCCGCCGGCTTTTTTTTATTCCCGGCTTTCATTGTTATTTTTGGGTTGGGGGGAGCTTATTACAAGGCTGACCCTGCTTTTGATTGAACTGGTTCTGATCGTCACAGCCAAGTTTATCGATAGTATCGGCAACATACTGCCCGGTTCCTCCAGAATATCCGGTAACAGCTTCCCGGGTATTTTTATCGGAATGCAGTTTGTTCCGATTAGTCCACCTCAAATTTTTTTCTTGAACCCAATCGTTTATTTGGCATGGAATTTGCAAATTTATCTATAAAAACAGATAGTTGTTTTGCTATGACTATCTAAATCAAGCTGAGAGTTTTTTTTAAGAGGCTCCCGTTTTGATTTTCATTTTTAAAATATTGGGTTTTAATCCGGCACTTTTAACCAACTATCTGAAATGTAAATAAGAAAATATGAAAATTACCTGCCCTCAATGCGCCAAAACCTACGATATCCCGGATAAGCGATTGCCTTTTGGACAGGAGATTTCATTCCCTTGTCAGGCGTGTAAATCCATTATTAAAGTCGATTTGCGAATTAAAAACCCGGCTGATCCGGTCCAAACACCGCAAACGAATATGACGGAAACCAAGAAGCCTGCCCCGGTCCAGGCGCCCCCTTCCGCGGTTAAAGGGCCGGCGTTGCCGGAAGGAGATGCCTTAAAGGCCAAGATTATGCGTTTGATTGAAGATTTGCCTTCCATGCCCCAAACCATCATAAAGGCCAGACAGGTCATGGCGGATCCCGGTTCCGGCCTCAGAGACATTGCCGAGATTTTGGAAACCGACCAAGGCGTTTCCATTCAAGTACTCCGTTTGGCTAATTCTTCCTATTATGGTTGGAGCGGTAAAGTCTCATCCCTGGAACAGGCGGCCGTGCTTTTGGGGCATAAGACCTTGGCCGAGATTATTTCCATTGCCGCAACCTGTAAGCTTTTAGGCGGGGCCTTGGCCGGGTATGGCATGGAAAGCGGAGCTTTATGGCGGCACTCTTTGGCCGTGGCGATCGGGTC
>RPPU01000046.1 GCA_003819975.1 Desulfobacteraceae bacterium | reverse complement strand
TCAATCTTTTGGACGCCCGACTTCTGCCTCATCCGGCCGAGGCGCAAGCCGCTCTATTACCGAAAGACTCAAAAAGCTATTTGCGCGTTTATGTCGTAACATCGGACGGCAAGGCATTGTATGACGTCGATATTTCGATTGCTTCTCCCGGTTTCTCGACGTACGGATCGACCGACCCGACCGGTCAAGCCGGTTTCAATCTCCCCGCCGATACCTATACGGTTACGGCTCAACCGCCCAATGACAAGCCCTATAAACCCGCTGCTCGTAAAGTCACGCTCGCGGACGGACAGAGTGCGGATGTTTATCTGATACTAAAAGCGGAAACCGACCCGGTCGGCCAAACTGATTTCGGGCAAATAACCGTGCGCGTGATGGATGAAGACGGCTGGTTTAGGGGCGCCGAGGTTATTATCGGCGGTCTGGACTTTCATACCGCCAATAAAATGATCCAAACGACCAGCGGCGCGGACGGGTATTGCGCGACCTTCGAAGCATTGCCGCCGGGGCTTTACGGTATAACGGCGACCGCACCCGGTCACGGTTATGACGGCAGCCGCATCACGATCGCGGCCGGCCGGGAATCCGGACTCGTGCTTTTGCTGCCCTATCTGACCAAACCCCTTTCAGTAGGAGTATTCGACAAAATATCGCGCAAAACCATTCCAGGCGCGCGCGTTGAAATCGATTTGGGCGCCGCCGCCTCGACCAATAGCCAGGGCGTAGCCGCCTTCAACGCTGTCCCGGTCGGCCAACGCAAGGGAAAAGTCACTGCCGCGGGTTATCAGACCACGGGTTTCAGCGTGACTATTGAAGAAAGTGCCGATTATTTGACCAGCGCAATTGTTTATCTGGATCCGGAAAAACAAACAACTCAGCCGACCCCTGCCACACCGGCAGCTTCCTTAGCTTTAACCGAAAAACAACGTCAAGCTCTGCAGGACGATCTGCAGCGTTGGGAAAAAATCCTGGCGTGTCTGGAAGAAGGCAAGCGCAAATACCCCAATTATTGGCAGGATTGTAACGGTAACTGGACCATGCGCGACCGCGAAGTTGAGATCGCCCATTTTCGCAATTTGATCACCCATGCGCGGACAAAACTCGGCCAGTCTGCCCTCGCCGCGAATGCTCCCGCAGCCGGAACCGCGCTTGCAACAATCCCATCCGACCGAATTGCTTTGACCGATCTGAACGGCAATGAAACGTTCGGAAGTGCCGCCGGCGCAACCGAACGCCCGCCGCAAAACAACGAACTTCTGACTTCCGGAGCGTCTCTACGCACCGGCAAGCAGTCCACGGCCGCCTTCCGGACTTCAGGAGGCACCAAAGTGACGTTACGGGAGAATACCCGCGTGCAGATCACTCAAAAACCCAATGATAATGCTTCGGTTTGGCAAGTCGAAGCCTCGGCCGGAACCGTCGATGTGGAACATCATGAAACCGCACCCGGCTTTGACGATATCATTGTCACCAGCCGGGACGGCGTCATTACTCCTTTGAACACCCGCTACCGGGTCGAAGTCGGATCGACCGGTACCACGGTCGATGTGTTTAAGGGTCGGGTGCGCTTAACCGGCAACCAAATCCTGCGTTTAAACTCCGAAGGCAAACCCTCGCCGGTCAAAAACCTGGAACTTCGTGCAGGCGAACGCGCCATTATGCTCAAAACCTCTTCCGCTGAAAACACCAAGCCGCTTAAAAACCTCCTGATCAACGGTGGGTTCGAGCAAGGCTTGGCCGCTCCCTGGGAATCCGGGTTCTATTCCAAAAAACCCATGGTCTGGTTCAACAGCGGCAATTGCCATTCCACAGCCGATTTGGACAAGCAAACCGTTCACGGCGGTAACGCTTCCCTGCACCTACGCAATCTCAGTAAACGGGCGCCCAACATCTACGGCACCATGACCCAAAAGATCAAAGTCAATAAAAACAGATATTACGCCATGACCCTTTGGGCCAGGGGGCAGAACCTCGTTTCCAACGGCGGCCTGAACATTGCCGTTGACGCCATGTGGAAGATTCGACCTGTTGCGCTTCCGGCCGGGAATTTCAACTGGACCCGCTTTTACAAGACCTTCAACAGCGGCGACCGCGACACGATCGAGTTCCGCATTATTTTCGAAGATGTGGGAGAAGTTTGGCTGGACGATATGGCGGTGGAAGAACTGCCGGAGGATTACAAGGAATAAAAAAAAGAATTCACCGCCCGCTACGATCGAGACACAGAGAGCGCAGAGAAAATTAACAAACTAGGAATATTTTACGCAATTGCCTTCAAACTCATCAAGGAGTATGAATTGAAAATTCTTAAATACAGGTTGGTTTTTCCTTTTTCCCCCTCTCAGGAAAAAGGGGGAAATAATTCTCTGTGATCTCTGCGCCTCGAGTAAAGGATTGCGCGGTTCATGCAATCCTGTAACGGGCGGTGAAATAAATCCCTATCTCTCAAACAACTTCAAATAATCGCCATAGCCCTCTTTTTCCAGCTCTTCCATGGGTATAAACCGTAAGGCCGCCGAATTTAGGCAGTAACGCAATCCCGTCGGCTTGGGTCCGTCCGGGAACAGATGCCCCAGATGGGCATCGCCTGATTTGCTGCGCACTTCCGTGCGGGTCATGAAATAGCTCCGATCCGTTTTCTCGATCACGTTTTCCGGTTCCAACGGTTTGGAGAAACTGGGCCAACCCGTCCCGGAATCGAACTTATCGAGCGAACTGAACAATGGCTCGCCGGACACGATATCCACATAAATGCCGGCTCTTTTATTGTCCCAATACTCGTTCTGAAAAGGCGGTTCCGTGCCCGCTTCCCGGATTACTTTGTACTGCAAAGGGGTCAATTTCTGACTCAACCCCGCCTGTTCCGGTTTGATATGATTTTTCATATTTTTATTCTCTATTTCATGCCGAAAAAAAATTTTTGCTGAATAATAACGCAAATATTCAACCAACTGGCTATCATACAAACTTATTCCGGCGATCTTGCCGAAATTCATGTTTTTTTGATCCCATGTTTTTCAGGATCAATAAAACATTTTGATTTTTCCTCCTCAATTTGCACCCACATTTGCTTAATAAACTGATCCCGGCCCGAATAATGCCGGTAACTCGTATACCGGCCCGGATTCTTTTTGTAAAAATCCTGATGATAATCCTCGGCTTCATAGAATTTGGTAAGCGGCAAAATCGCCGTCACGATCGGCTTGTGAAACCGGCCCGATCGTTCCAGCTCATTTTTCGATTCCTCGGCCAGAACTCTTTGCTCTTCATTATGATAGAATATGGCGGTCCGATACTGAAAGCCCCGGTCCACAAACTGGCCCTGCGTATCCGTGGGATCGATGCTCCGCCAAAAAGCCTGTAACAGCTCTTGATAAGTGACCTGTTCCGGATCATAGATCACCTGCACCGCTTCATAATGGCCGGTTTTTCCACCGCAGACTTCTTCATAAGAGGGATTTTCCGTCTGCCCGCCCGTATAACCGGATATGACTTTCAGAACCCCATTTATTTTTTTAAAATCCGACTCCGTGCACCAGAAACACCCGCCTGCAAAAGTGGCGATTTCATAGTTATTGTTTTCTTTATTCATGCCCTCACCCTGTTTCCTTTCCGATATCGATCCTCTTCAATTAGTAAGCACCCTTTTCGGAAAGTCAAAACAACCTGTATTTTTGATCAGGGAAAAACAACTCAGGCTTACCGTATTTATTATAAAAATCAAACAGATAACCGCAAACCGGCCCGGGAACAAAAACCGATTGACCGGTATCCTTGCGATCTCCATATAAATCTGTTATTTTATCTGAACCTTCTCAAAGCCTGAACGTTACTTTATCATCAGGCAATGCAGCCGAATCTCAATCTGTTTTTCCAAAACCTATAAAAAGGAGCAGCTATGCAACCGTTTAAAAATATAATCGGGACCGTCCTCTGCGCGGTTTTTTTGTTTGGTCTGTGCCCCCTTATCTTAGCCGCACAAAAACCGGATTTGACGATCGTTCAGATGGAAGTGACCCCACCCTTAGCCTTACGCCTCCCCGGTCGTTATGTGACTTTAAAAGGCATCGTTTTTAATAAGGAAAAGGCAGTGGCTCCGCCTTCAAAAGCCGTCATTAAAGTCAGTACAACAACAAGCAATCCGTTTTATATCGGCGCCCTGGAACCTAATAAGGAAAAAACCATTTACATTAATACCGTCAAATTAATAATCGAGTGCAATTGCATTTTACGGTGAAATGAAAGACAGGCTGATAGGCTGTAGGAGTTTAGACTGTAGCAAAACGGAATATCGACATGTTTTCTTCCTAACAGCCTATAGCCTTTAGCCTATTTACCTTTTTTACTTCACAATCAATACGTCTTGACATGGACCCAGAAACCGTCCGCCTTCCGGCGTAACGATTAAATCTTCTTCCAAGCCCACATATCCGATCCCGAAAACCTGGATGCCCAGCTCAGCCGTGAAACAGTTGCCGGTTTCCAGCGGGATCGTGGGCATATTGCCGTAGCGCGGCCACAATGGCCCCACCATGGCGGCGCCGTCATGCACGGCCCGGCCGATCTGGTGTCCCAAACCGTGATCGTAAAGCGGATAGCCGTCTTCCAGCAGCATCTTGCGGGCCTTCGCATCGATCTCATGCCCCAAAGCGCCGGGCTTATAAAACTTGGCGGTTTCCTGAATGATGGTTTTCACTTTATGGAAAGCGGCGGACAGTTCCGGAGGCGCCCCTTTCTCATTGTCTTTCTTAAAATACGCCAAACGTTGAATATCCGAACAAAAGGCTTCATAGCGCACGCCAAAATCCACATGCAACAAATCGCCCTTTTCAAGAACCGCCGTGCTCGGCATGGCATGCCCGGCTTCGCTCTTGACGCCGGCATTTACAATGGGTTCAAACGAAGGCTCGACTTTGCGCTTACGAATGGCTTGCTCCAGAAGCGCTGCAATCTCAATTTCGGTCATGCCTACCTTGATCTGATTAAGGGCTTCATGCCAGCATTCGTCCGCCATGACCGCCGCTTTTTCCAAAAACCCGATCTCTTCCCGGGTTTTACGTCCCCGCACCCGGGCAACAATCTCCTCAGCTGAAATCAAACGCTCCGCATAAGGCGTGCCTTTCAGCCACTCCTCCAGCAGCAGAAAAAGGCCGTGCGATAAGCCGTCGGCCGTGTAGTTGCTTTGTGAATAATTAACGGCAATATGCCGGGGATTGACGTTTTGAACGATCGCCTTGAGATCTTTGCCGACATCTTGCGTATATACCTTGATTTCTTGATACAAATCGGTGCGTTTGTAATTGGCCGCGTCCGCGCTGCCCACCAGGGCGATCGTTTTCCCGTTCCGGGCGATAAAAAAACAGGAGAGCCACATAGCCCCGTGTCCCACGATCAAATCGGTCACGGGATCCGGCACACTGTCCGATTCCCGGCAAATCGTCAACCACAGATCAATATCCAATTCCTTGAGAACGCCGATCGCTTGTTCGATTTTTGCTTGTGTCAAATTCATTTCACAACTCCTCGAATATGTATTATTTATGTAAAGAAACACTGAAAATAAATTGAGCCGTAATCAATTCCACCGTATCTTCCGGATTGAATTTGAAGTTTCCGAATACCGCGGTTAACTCCTTGGAGCAATCTTCGCCTTTGCGGCATTTTTCACGAATCGTATCGAACAGTTTCAGGATGTTTTCATCCAGATCGCGGTTCTCATTAGTGTCCCGGTACCATGCCGAATCCGGGGTCAGCCCGAATTGGGTTTCGATTTTGAGTTCCAATCGCTCGAATTGGCGCAGGATGTTCCGTAAGGTAAAAAAACGCAGATGGGTATTGTCCAGAATGCCGCGGTTCGTATAATTCCAGAATCCCCGGATCAACTGGGTGATCACGAAAAAATTACGCACATTCGGGACACAAAAAATCATTCTCCCTGACTTTTTCAAAAGCGTTTTGTGCTTGGCCACCATGGCCCAAGGGTCCCGCAAATGTTCGATCAGATCGGCGTAAATAATATAGTCGCACGATCCCTGATGAACGGACAGGTCCATTGTTTCAATATCGCCGCACAGCACCCGATCGACCCGAGTCCGGGCTTTCTCCGCCGCTTCCGACGAAAGTTCGATGCCGATCGTCAGCGAGGCTTTGCCCGACTCTTTCAGCTTCTGCAACAATACGCCCTGGGCGCAGCCTACATCCAGAATTTTATGATTCCCCGGCGGAATCAAGTCCAGGATATGCGGATTGAACAATTCACCGTAATTTTTACTTTTTCCGTCGAGGTTCATCAAGGAACACTCATTGTTTTTCTGCAATAGGTTTCATTCTTCATGCCAAATAATTCCAGAGCGTTCAAAACATCCATATGGAATTCCTTCTAATTCTTTTCTTTTTGCTCTTTCTATGACTGTAATATCATTTGTATCTTTCATTGGATAAGAAGCCATGTTTTCAAAAAGTCTTTCTAAAGATGTCTTGAAACTATAACATGAGCATTTTTGTCCTCTGTACAGCTTTCGTTTCTCTTGAATTTCCTGGATTTCTTCCCATGTGCTAATAGGTTTGCTATTTTTTGTCCTATTAACGGACTATTTTCTGCTATCGCCATTGTCAGCCTCCCTAATCAATCATAGATTCTTATAATATTGCAAAGCCTCCTGCCACGGAAGGATATCGATATTGCGAACCTTACGGGGTTTTTTATCCACCAGCGACGCCACAATCAAAGGCACTCCGGAGAACAAATCGAAAAAGCGCTTTTCAGTTGCCATGTCCGGATTTGCATTTCCGGATTTACATTCAATGGCCAGCACCGGCTTTCCGTTTTTGGAGACGATGAAGTCTATCTCATGATTGCGTTCCCGCCAGAATGAAAATTCGTGGGGTTTATTCTGATAGTCTCTGATTCGGCTCAACTCATTGATGAACCACGTTTCAAAAAGAAAACCTTGCTCCAGCGGCGTGGGCGGATCCCATAACCGGTTTTGAATGGCGCGGATAACTCCGCAATCAAAAAAATAAAATTTAGGCCGCGCTTTCTTTCGTTCACTGCGATCATGAGGCCATAAAAGGAAACCGATCAAGGTGTCTTCCAGAATTTGGTAATACTCTTTTACCGTACTGGCAGGCACGGAACTGTCACGGGCAATATTGGCGAACTCGATCACCTGGCCGTTACTTTGTACCGCTATATTTAAAAACCGCTGAAAGGATCCTATGTTCCGAGTCAACGCCTCGGCTTGGATCTCTTCCTTAACATAAGTCGTGTAATAGCTTTTAAGATGACCGGCGGCTTCATCCGTCTTCTTTTCCACAACTAAATCAGAAATCTTCGGTAAAGTGCCGAATTGAAGCGCATCGCTTATCAAAAAATTTTTTCCAATTTCTTCACTGAGCAAAGGATGAAGTTTTAAATCCAAGGCCCGGCCGCCCAATAGATTGGCACTGCCCCGTTTTAGTTTTCGGGAACTCGAACCGGACATCAAATAGATATGAGCTTGGCGGTCAATGCCCATTTGGACATAATTCAACAGCGCCGGTACTCTTTGAATTTCATCAACGATCACCAGACTGCCTTTGGGTAGAGCGGCCATTTGTTCCCAGAACAAAGCCGGTCGTGATTTATATTGAAGTTCAATTTCCGGATCAAGTAAGTCAATATAGTCGTTAACCTGAATTTGACGTAAAAGGGTTGTCTTTCCCGTCATTCGTGGACCAAAAAGGAAGGCTGATGAATTTAATTTATCCAGCTTTATCAATCTGTTAAAATACATAGCACCTCAATACTGCTCAAATAACATCTATATGTTATATATGTTGCATAAATAACATATAGTTGTTATTTATGCAACAAAAAAATTCAGCATCTTATTTTAAGGGCTTATTGCTCCACACCGACCCTGAATCAGGAACTAATAATTAACAAATTCCCGCTTCACTCTCTTGGAGACCCAGCAAGTCACTTCATAAGGAATGGTATTGAGATCGTGCGCCATATCATTAGCCGTATAACGATAACCGGGCCTTTGGCCCATGAGCACGACTTCATCGCCGACCCGTACCGGGTCCTGACCCACATCGATCATGCAAAGGTCCATACAGACCCGGCCGCTGATCGTGTAGGTTTTGCCGTTGATCCAAACCTTGCCGCGGTTGGAGAGTTGACGGTTGTAACCGTCCGCATACCCGGCCGGGATAACGGCAATGGTCCCGTCGCTCTTGGCCCGATAAGTATGCCCATAGCCCACCGGCGTGCCCGCCTTGAGCGGCCGCACCTGGACTACGCGCGTCTGCAGCTCCATAGCCGGCTTCAAATCGCCCGGATCGACTTCATCCGAAGGTGGATAACCGTAAAGCATAATTCCGGGCCGCACCATGTCGAAAGCCGCTCCCGGCATTTCCTCGATATCCAGGATCGCGCCGCTGTTGGCCGCGTGCACCAATTCGAATTGAATTCCGGATTTTTTGCATTCCGCGACAATGGATTGCAGCCTTTGGATCTGAAGGTTGGTAAAGGACTTGTCATAAATATCGGAAATCGGGAAATGGGTACACAGACCCTGCAACTCGATGCCCTCCAAGGATTTCAGTTTTCGGGCGATCTCCGCGGCCTGCTCCCAAGGACATCCCAAACGTTCCATGCCCGTGTTGACTTTTAAATGCACCTTGACCTTGCGCCCGGCTTTTTGCGCGACCGCGCACAAACCTTCACCATCTTCGACATCAAAAACCATCACGGCCGCATGCAAATCGACAATATCCTGGCGTTCCTGGGGAAAAGGATGATTAAAGAGTAAAATCGGCGCGGAAACACCAGCCTCGCGCAATTGAGCCAATTCCCCCACCGTAGCCACGCCCAACCATTCGGCCCCGGCTTGCAAACAAGCCTGACTGACTTGAACAGCCCCATGCCCGTACGCATCGGCCTTGACCGCGGCCAATATTTTAGCCCTACCCACTTTTTGTTTCACAAACCGCACATTATGGCGGATCGCTTCCAGATCGATTATCGCTTTGGTCACCCGTTCGCTTTGCATACAACCTCCAAAAAAATATTCACCACCAACCCGTCTTCGCTAAGGCTCCGTTGTGGCAGGGTCTCGAAGTTACTAAGTTTATCAAAATAATAAATTTTTGCAAATGGATTTAATAAAGATTACATATAATATCAATAAGATAACCTCTTTTACTTTGATTATGATATGCAGACTCGAGTTGCCGAAAAGCCCGGGATATGTTAAGGTTACGTTTAACGCCTTTTATCTAAGAAAATGACGTCCGTTTAGTTGAAAATTGGAAACTTGGGTATCTCATAAGGAAAAGGGCAATGCAATTCGAATGGGATAAGAAAAAATCAAAAAGAAACACAGAAAAACACCACGTCTCTTTTGAAGAAGCTATTACCGTGTTTTACGATCCTATCTCGGCAACTTTCAATGACCCCGCTCATTCAATTGGCGAGCATAGATTAATCACGATAGGTTTCTCGTCTCATGGACACCTCCTTGTGATTTCACACACAGAAAGAGGTAAAACCATACGGATTATCAGCGCACGTCTTGCAACCGCACAAGAAAGGAAACGACATGAAAACTAAAGCCGAAAATAGACTCGATGATTTACGTTCCGAATATAATTTTGACTACTCTAACGCTATCCGCGGCAAATATTTCAAGCGACTAATAGAGGAGGGCGCCAACATCGTTATTCTTGAACCGGATATTGCCAAAGCTTTTTCAAGCTCATCTGCTGTCAATGATGCTTTAAGATCGCTCCTTGACCTCGCTCGCTCTACTCAGCGCTTAACAAGGCGTTCGGGTAGGAGATCTAAATCTCGCACTATTTAACTTAACGTAATTATTATGCTTTTGAACCTTTCTATCGATCACCATAGCGACTTTCACAAATGGATATCAAATAAGCTGGCTGTCAAGTACAGCTTGTCGTCCTTTCAACCTTTGCGTAATATGGACTGGACCCGCCAATATCTGGAACGTATTCTTGCCGATCCATCCTCATGGAATCAAGTTATTTCTGTTGGTGAATGCAAAGTCGGCTATTGCGGATTGTCAAACATATCCATTCACAACAAAAATGCCGAGTTTTTTATATTGATCGGTGACATGGAATTCTGGAATAAAGGTATCGGCACCAAAGCGGGTATACTTGTACTGAATCATGCATTCAAAGTTCTTTCGCTGAATCGCGTTTGGCTTACAGTATCGGCATGCAATGACGGCGCAATACATTCCTACGAAAAGATTGGCTTTTTAAAAGAAGGCATAATGAGGGAAGCCTGTTATCGAGACGAACATTATCACGATAAACTGGTTATGGGAATCCTTAGCAAGGAATGGCATGACAACACCGATCATTTACTTGATAAAAATGAACCTCACAAAAAGAACTTTTAAAGATAAACCCATCAACGCTAAAAAAATAATATTTAACTTGTTCTATTTTTCCTCCGCGACTCTCGGCATCCTCCGCGGTTGAATTTTTCTATTCTTCAGCAACCGTCTTCTTCACATATTCCGACGTGCAGGCGGCCAACAAACCCGCATAGCTCGGCCGGAAACTAAGGGTATCGCCCACCTTCAGCTTGTGCGCCACCGACTCCACATCCACAATCAGATGATCGCTGGATGCGCCCAGAACTTCCACGCCCGGCATCAAAGGCGTCAGCCCGCGGATCTGGATATCCTGGCGGCCGATGGCCAGAATGGCGCGGCTGTGCACGCCGCGGTCCGTGAACTGCGGTTTTTCTCCGAACGCGTTCTGGGCAATACTGCCGGTCGGCACGGACGGTTTGCGCTGGATCTCGATGATCTCAACCTTGAGTTCAAAACCCCCTTCATCCAGATCCGCCAGACGCGTACGGTCCAACACATTCACGCCCAACAACAAAGATTCGCCCAAACGGAAATGATTGACTCCGGCCGGCATGCCGCGCTGCCGCAAAAGCGGCAGGCAGGAAGAATTACCGCCTGAAAATACCGGATTTTCGATCTTGAATTGCCCGGCAATCTCCAGGCCGAGTTTTCCGAATGCCTCCATGGTTTCCCAGGTCGGTTCCGCGCCGCTGTAGCAAGCCAAATTGGTGCCGACGCCCCGCAAGCGGAGGTTCTTAATCTTGACCGTGAAAGCGGCCAGATCGGCAACCTGATCCTCCCAAACGCCTTCGCGCAGATCGCCCATATCGACCATCAGAATGACTTGATAATCTCTACCTTGTTTGCCGGCCGCCTTGGAAAGGGCTTGAATCGTGCTTTTCTCAGACACCAAACATAGATCGCTGTGGATCACGGTCTCTTCCGCTTCCGACAGCATGGGCAAACGCAAAAGCATCAAGGGATAATCCGGGCCCACCAGCGGCCGTATGCGCTTGAGATTCTCTATACGGCTGTCGCCGATCTCGCGGATGCCGGCATCAAGCAAGCCTTGCACCACGGCCGGATGCGCGCAAGTCACTTTGGTTACGCCGCAAATGTCGATGTGATGGGGTTTGAGCCAGGACATGACCTTGAGGGTGTTTTCGACGATTTTCTCAGGACGAATAATCATTTGCGGATACAAACTCACAAAAACTCCTTCATTATCTCGTTAATCTCATTACAGCTAAACTTTCTCACCGCCCGCTACAGGATTGGGTGAACCATCCAATCCTTTGCTCGAGGCACAGAGATCACAGAGAGATTTTATTTTTCTCCTTGCCGGTGAGAGGCCGGCAAGGAGAAAGTAACTCTGAAATTTTATTATCACACCTCCCTTGCGAGCGATGGTTATTTCTGATTAAAAAAACATTATAATATAAACCGACAAGCCGCCCGCAGGGCCGGTTGATTTTTGCTTTTCCTCCTCTCAAGGAAAAGCAAAAAAAGAACTAAACCTTTGTGCCCTCTGTGTCTCAAGCAAAGGATGATGCCGTCTGGCATTATCCTACAGCGGGCGGTGATATTATTTTTTGAAGCTCTAAAACAATACTTTTTTATCTATACTGGTCTTTGCCAACGCCAACGCTTCGGCCGGATAAGTCAACGCCAGCACCCCGGCGGCGGAGAAAATATAATCCCGGTCAACGGCCAAACGCGCTTTGGGCTGCGGCAGCAGATAGCGCCCGTCAAACGGCTTGGGGATTTCCCTCAATATTTGGGCCGCGCCCGGCAACCGCGTCAGGAACCCGCCCGTGCCCACGATCAAAGTGATTGCGGTCAAATCTTTACCCACCAATGAATTGGCTTTGCCCGTGGCCGTGAACCGTTCCACCAATTTTCCGGCATGACGCCGCACAGCCACATGAACTGCTTTGCGGCCTAATTTCAAGGACAACTCCCTTTGCGCCGGGGCGTCCGGCAAGGGACTCAGATCACGGATATCGCCCTGCACGTCGCCTCCTTCCGTTTCTTTCATGACCTGTTCGGCATTGACAAAAACCCCGAGATCGCCCTCCACCGTGCGTTTGGAGCGCGGTTCCGGTTCCAGGGCCATGTGCCGGAATTCCGCGTTACCGTCCGTGACCGAATGCACATCCGTGGTCGCGCCGCCCACATCGATCACCAGAATCTCCTCGCCTTGCTCGGCCAATTTTTCAGCGCAGATCAAAACCGCGGCCGGTACCGGCAGGATCTGACCCTGTATGCGCTCGCGCAAGCGTTGCATGCCCGGCGCCTTGACAATATGAATGGAAAAGACTCTCTGGATCTCTTGACGGGCCGGGAGAATATTCAATTCATCCACCCCAGGATAGACATTGGGAACCATGGTCCACTCACCCGCATAGGGTTTAAGCAGTTCCCGAATCTCCGGCGCGCACTCTTTATTGCCGGCATAAATCAGGGGCGCCTGCAGACCGCTCTGCGCCAACATTCCGGCATTGTGCAGCACGGTCTCCTCGTCTCCGCCGTCCGTGCCTCCGGCCAGCAATATAACCGTAGGTTTCTCGGCCAGCAATTGTTTGAGTTGGCGCGACTTCATCTTACCGGAGTGAACAGAGCGCAACACCGCGCCTGCGCCCAGGCAGGCTTCTTTGGCTGCCCGCACGGTCATATCCTGGGCCAAGCCGATGGCCGCCATGCGCAAACCGCCGGCCGCGCTGGAACAGGCCAGCATGTGCGCGGGCAACGGCGCGCCGTTCAGCGAATCCCGCAAACGGCCGAGAACTGCTTCAACCCCCAGCATGGCATCGCCCTCCGCAACCGTCGTCAAAGCCTGGGCCTGGGCCGTGATGCGGGCCACGCCCGACCCGATCCCGGCCAGGGCTGTGGCTTTGGTCAGGGTTGAACCGACTTCGATGATGATGAGATCACTTGTTGACATCAGTACTCTCATGAAAGGAAAAAACATTACTCGCGCCAAGACGCAAAGACGCCAAGAATTTTAACAGTCAGGTGCAAAGTTCAACGGTTCATAGTTAAAAAAATAAAAACGGGGCGATTAAAATTCCTAACATCCCGATAAGCATGTGATCTTCCTTTTACACCCTCGGATTATATTCTTTCTTTGCGTCTTTGCGCCTTTGCGCGAGATCTTCTTAAAGGTTTTTCTTCACCATCAGCCGCACGATCCGGTCCGCCACTTCCTGCCCCTTGGTCCCGCGGCCGAAGGCGGCGTCAATCCCGGTCTCCTCGGCCATCTCCGGCTTGACCTGGGTGCCGCCGGTGATGATCAGAACTTTATCGCGAATGCCGCGCTCCTGGCAAATCTCGTGCAATTTACGCATGGCCAAACGGTGTACGTTGTTATGACTGATGATCGTGCTGGCCAGAATAACCTGGGAGCCGGTCTCCACGGCCGCATCCACCAGTTTTTCCAAAGAGACGCTCGTGCCGAGATAAACGGTTTTAAAACCGAACTTCTCGATCCCGCCGTGCTTG